>NZ_JAOQKC010000019.1:0-66206 GCF_025567165.1 Laedolimicola ammoniilytica | reverse complement strand
GTAAGCGTCAAATAAAACAGTGTATAGAAAAATAACCGTCAGCCTTTTATACTAAAAGGTCAACGGTTATCGACAGAATTCTTTTACAAGAGGATTCCAAGGCAGATAATCATCCAGATATTCAGGATGTTCAAGAAAAGCACTCCCCGGCATGTCGGACAGGATATATTTTATATATTTCATCGGGGCAAGCCCATTCGCTTTCGCTGTCTCTACCAGTGTATAGATTCCTGCACTGGCTTCCGCCCCTTTCGGACTGCCGGAGAACAGCCAGTTCTTTCTGCCGATCACAAAGGGACGGATACAGTTTTCTGCAAGCGAATTACTGATGGAACAATTCCCGTCTTCCAGATAATTCCAAAAATCTTCACGGTTATTTAAGGCGTAATGAAAAGCTTTTGAAAGTTTGGATTTCGGCAGCTCTCCGATGGCACTTTTTTCTGCCCATGACCAAAAAGCCTCGAGAAGCGGTTTCTCGCGGATAAGACGTTCTTTTTTCTTCTGATCAGGAGGGAGCGCCTCCAACTCTGACTCTATGTTAAAGAGTTGATTCAGACGGAGGATTGCTTCCGCAGGTTTTGATGCTTCCGAATTATGGATGTCTTTTGGGAGCGCATCCACGAAAGCCCGGCGCAGATGCGTATAGCAAAGACATCTTTTTACTCCTGAAACTGCATTGTATCCGGAGTAAGCGTCTGTATGGATATAACCTTCATATTCCCTCAGAAACGCTTCCGGATATTTCCCGCTTCGTCCCGGCTGGTACTCGAAGTAGCGGATGGGATTTACAGCATCTCTGATGCTACAGTAAACCCACATATAGGAATCGGACGTATTTTTCCGTCCCGGTTCTTTCAGCACCTGTACATGTGTTTCATCGATATGAAGGTATCTCTGTTTCAGAAGTTCCAGCTTCAGACGGTGGACGATGTGTACAAGCCAGTCCCGATAGACAACCAGAAGCCAGTTTGACAGAGTCGCTCTGCTTAAACGTAATCCCAAAGCCTCCCATTCTTTTTCCTGTCTGTACAGCGGGATGCTTAATTCAAACTTCTGGTGGATGAGCCAGGTGATGGTAGATGCAGATGCCAGAGAATGCAGGACGGGAGGATATGGCACCGGAGCCTTCTCCATATAAGGAGTTCCGTTTTTCCGGCACGACCTGCATTCATACGTTTCCCGGTAATGGTCAATCACCTTGAGTTTTGCAGGGATAAACTGTACTTCCGTGCGGACGAATTCTTCCCCTACTTTCACCATCGTACTCCCGCAGTTATCGCATATCTGTTCCCTTTCATCTATGGTATGGAGTACTTTGCTGTGAGGGAGATTTTTTACCAGTTCTTCCCGCTGACCGGTGTACTTCCTTTTACGTAGGTGCTTCTCTATCTCAACAAGCTCCGGTTCGTGTGCATCAGGATCCGCACAGGTTTCGATTTCATTAAAAAGAGACATCTGCCCCTCGATTTCGAGAGTAGATGTCTTCTCGGATTTTGTTCCATAAAGTTTACGGGTCAGGAAATCAACCTGCTCTTTCAGGAGCCGGACCTGCTGTTCCAGTTCTTTGATATGATTTTTATACTCCTGTTCCGTAGCTGACATAACCTGAAAACCCTTTCGCTTCGATAGGATTATTATACCATAGAATCGTCAGATTTCCCAGCATTTCTAAGGATTTTCAGTATTTTCAGACTTATGCGGGAGCCATTTCTGAACCGCCTTTGGCTGCTCCGGGTTCAAACCTTCCAGAAGCCAGCGCAGCTGCTGATCAGAAATCTGTTTTGCTTCTTCGCCGGTCCGCGGCCATTGGAGACGTCCGTTTTCGTACCGTTTGTATAAAAGGCAGAAACCGTCTCCCTCGTAATGGACTGCTTTGATCCGGTCAGCCCTCTTTCCACAGAACAGGAATAAGGAATTGCTGTAAGGATCCAGTTTGAAGTTGTACTGGATGATATCCAGCAAGCCATTGAGCTGCTTCCTCATATCGGTGTAGCCGCATCGGATATAGATTTTCTCCACATGGGAAAGCTCTCCTAACATGACTGCACGGCTTTCAGAATGTTTTCCAGCATCTGGGCAGATGTGCCTTCATAAAGTTCTACTGTTATGGATCCGATATGAAGTATGGCTGCAGGAGTGGAACGGGAAATGTTTCTGTCCGGAAGTGAAAGCTCCGCAAACTCAGCCGGGGATTCCGTTAAAGTAGTTGACTGTTGGTCTGTACACATGTGGATGCCGTTTTTCTTGCGGGGCAGTTCTTCCAGGGCAAGCTTTCGAATTTTGGAAAGCCAGTAATAATAACTTTTCAAAGAGATATCGTGTTGTTCACACCAGATCTGATTTGTCAGTCCGGAGGCCCTGCATTGCCGTATTACATCCAGCCAGTATTGAAGTTTCACCTGTTTGTCTGGAGTCAAAGAAGAAAGATCCATAAGCCTGCTCCTTAGATTAGATTTAGAGTTTTTAGAGTCAACTCCCAAAACTCTAATCAATAGTTTACATGCAACAGCCAGAAATTTCGATACACCCTCTTATTGGACGCTTACCTTAGAAGTTACTATTTGACTTCCTTTGTGATTTCAGTTGTCTCTAATTGCACTTGATAAGTGTTTTCTTCTCCTCTCAAATTGGTTGTTTTCAATTCAAACCACAAATTATCCGTCAACTTATCAGCATCTCTATCTTTGAGAATGTCACCATAAATTTTTCCAATATTTCCAGATAAATCTATTGTCCCACCTGTCTGGTCATCAACACTATTAGAAAGCAAAGGTTCTTTTTCACTTCCATTGATATAAATGGTAGTTGAATATGTGGTAATATCGCCAAAATCATCTGATGTCACTTTCAAATCGCCACCATAGCAAATTTCATCTTTGCCATCTAAAATAATTACACCATTCGACACAGAAATATATTCATTTTCTCCGCTAAATGAATATACCTTTAAGGACTGTTCTTCATTGTTTTCGGAGGAAATGTTGCACCCTGCAAGCAGAACCGCACAAGCAAGCAACGATAACGTAGCTGCCATTATTTTTTTCATAAAATTGTCTCCTTGTCAAACTTGAAATTATTTAATTCTCTGTGTACCTAATTGTAATTGTTCAACTGCTATTTTTGCTTTATTGTCATCTTCCTTTTGGAGATTTTCTATTTCCGAACTCCGAATAGTCAAAATGATTTCGTCCCCCACCTGTAAATCATCAAGAGTTATATCTACAACATCTTGTGTATCATAATTACAATAAATCATAGGAATTTGGGAACAATCAATAAGACAATCATCCCCTAAAACACCTTCTTCTCCGCTATCTTTTGTGGTTATGATTTTATTTTCTTTATCAATTTCTGTTATTATCGCATTGACACCTAAAGTAAGTGGTTCGTTGTTTGTTGTCCAGAACACGCAACTAAAGTAAACGCACAAATGAATATACATAATGCCATTATCATTTTTTTCATCATAAGTTCCTCCAAATTCCGATTTTTGTTCTATTTGCTCCCCGATATACTGGAATTGATTTACTTTGTTTGTAAATCTTCCAGAAAGAAAATTCCCTCTGTTAGGTTGATAAACATATCCTTGTCCTTGATTACATGAATTTTATTGTTCCACCAGACAGTAGTGTTATTAGCGGAGATTGTTTTGCTTGTTCCATCCTTAAGAAAATAAGTAATTGTAATAGTAGGTTCTTCTTCGCTATTCACTTTCTCAAATAAATCATATTTCAGAAATCCCGTTAGCTTTAAGGCTAATTCAATATCCTCACGGCTTGAAATTTCTTTAACATCATCTGTGACACTCGGATACGTGATATTTACAGACTGAATATTATTTATGCGAGGCAATCTCCAAAGATACATACCATTCGTAAATATGTTGATTCCAACAATCAAAACTGTCATAACTATCACTTCTATCAAAAATCGAATAAGACATTTGAAAATCTTGTTCATCTATTTATCCTCCAATCTTGATTTCTCCTGCTTCCAAAATCCCGTTTTGTCATAATCATTCTATCACACCGTTATGAATAAATCCTCTCATGCAAAATAATTTCTTCTGCCCGGTTGTGAATGTTATTGCAACGCTGCACCCATTCCATTTGAGAAGTGCGCTTTAATTCCTCTGTCACGCCCTCGGCAGCTTTCATCTGTTCCATGATAGTGTCTAACCGTTCCTGTGCCTGTTCGTTCAGGTCTGCAAGATATGTCCATAGCTCTCCGGTCAGTATCAATGTGTTCAATCTGGCTGGGTGGACTTCTCTTAAATATTCCCGGTGCATCCGTCCATACTTTCCGATGGGGCGGTGTTCTTCCGGCAGCTTCAAGTCTGGGATGTAGTAATCTCCGACAAGGATATAGTCAATTCCGTTTTCCGTTATTCTTGGTTTCAATTCGCTCATATTTTTAATCTCCTCATTCTGGCCCATTTTTTTGCAAGTCTGACTCTCCAGAAATATTGGTAAATCTTTGGTAAATTTGAGATTGAAACACAAAAAACGCTTAAAATCGAGGGTTATGAGACGATTTGAGACGTTTCATCATGCCCGGTAAATCCTACCGTGGCAGATAAAGAGCACTTTTATCATTGTTGCATAACCTCGCATTTCTTAGTTTTTCTTGGTATTTCGGGCTTTGTAAGCCTTTGTAAATTTTTGTTTTCTGGCATAACCTGGTTTATTTTCGCATAATATCGTCCGCAAAAGGTGTAAAATAAGGTGTATGTTTTTCTATTTTACACCTTGCTATTTTCAATTAAAAATTGTAATTACACAACCTGAATCCGGGCAACTTCTTCCCTGGCATCCTCAAGATTTACATGCGTATATGTATTCAGCGTTACGCTGATATCTGAGTGGCCCATCAAATATTGCAATGCTTTTGGATTCATTCCGGATTTTGCCATATTTGAGCAATAGGTGTGCCGACATACATGCGGTGTGATAACACTCATCTGTACTTTGTAAGTATTATTATATTTCTGAATGATGTGTTGAAAGTAATGCTCCCAGTGCAGAGAATAACAAATACTTCCGTTTTTATCAAAGTATAAGAATCCACTTTTTCCATCTACCATAGGCTCTGCTTTGGGCGGGTTTCGTTTTTCTATTATTTTCTGAAAGCATTCCTCTACATCCGCAGTCATAGGTATCTTTCTCGTTCCGCTGGTTGTTTTAGTCTCTTGAATATAATATCCGATTTTTGATTTTTTCTGCAATTGATGATCGATGTTGATCGTATGCTCCTTAAAATCAATATCAGGAATCGTTAAACCACAAAATTCCGAGATTCGAAGGCCGGTTTTAAATAATATGTAGATTTCCTCATAATACCTGCAAAAATGAGGATCCTCCTTCACAAATTGTAAAAACTTACGCTCCTCCGCTCTGCTGATTGCCTCTCTTGTCACACTGTCATTCACGACCACTTCCATTAGCTGAAACTGAAATGGGTTTTTCCTGATCAGGTCATCGTCCACCGCCAACTGAAATGCCGGACGAAGGACTCCTCGGATCGAATGGATGGAACTATAGCTTTTCTTTTCTACCTGCTGAAGATGTATCAGCCAACATTTTGCATCCGAAATCCGAACCGTATCAATCCTTCTTTTTCCAAATGGATCTTTCTTCAATATATTGATAACTGTTCCGTATCCTGCAACTGTAGTAGGTCTGACACCGGTTTTGGTTGATATATATTTTTCAACCAGTTCCAGCACTGTCATATTTCCGCCATTTGTTGCAATCTGCTCGAAATGATCCGCCTGAATTTTCTTCTCCATCTCTCGAAGCGACAAAGTACGGTGCTTTCCTTTCGGAGTTGCATCGTTATGGTCTAAACGCCAGCTATATACGCAGCGCTTCTTTCCCATCTCATCGACATACTTAAATCGATATCTGTCATCAGATAACTGTATTTCTCCATTGTGTAATATACGTCCTCTATGATCTCTCCTTTTTTCACTCATAATATTTCGTCTCCTTCATTAAATGCTCATTTAACTTGGAAGACCGTCTCGGTTTATTCATTATACCACAAGACCTTCTCTTCGCTAAGATAAAATGAACATTATTTTCATTACTATTTCTTCTATTCTGTCACTTAAACTGTACTGGCTGTGTCCAGATAATCTTCAAATAATTTTCTTTTGAACCGGATATGCGAACCAACTTCCAAAATAAAATCTGCTCCTTCATTTTCACCTGCGATTTGTCTCAATCTCTTTTCTCCAATTCCGTAATATTCTGCTGCTTCGGAAACATTTAAAGAATATTTCTTCCAAACAGGTATTGTTTTTTCTGTATGATTCATTCGCATTCCTCCTTCCCTCTGTTTGTGTTCAACAGCGTTTTCGCTTTCTCCATTTTCATACTTGCAATCGCTTCTCGTTTGCTTGTGCCTCCAACATACACGGGTGTACACATTTCTAAAATACGGTCATAGATACGTCTTTTATCTAACATGGTCTCGCTTTTTATTTCTTTCAGCGGAAGATTGGTCGTAATGATCAAAGGTCGTCCCGAACGGATCCTGCGGTCTATGACGCTAAAAATAATTCCTAACGCATATTCTGAATTTCGTTCCACACCAAGATCATCAATAATCAAAAGCTGATATGAAGCCAATGCATTCCGCTTTGTCTGCCAGTGGAAATATATCATCGATAATGGTATTGAAATTTGTCATCTTTACTGTTACTTCCTGCTTTAGAAGTTCATTGGCAATACACCCGGCAATATAACTTTTCCCGGTACCAACCGGTCCCCAGAACAAACAGCCTATATGGTTTCTTTTCATTTCATCCCAGTTATCAACATAGCTTTTAGCCTTATGTATTACAGCATCTGACATATCCGCATTTTCAAATGTCCACTCTTCCATTCTGCTCTCGTCAAAACAGATGCTCGTATTTCTACTGACTAATTCTCGGTATTCTTTGTCTTTAAAATATTTTTGTTCTTCTTCATATGCTTTTCTGTCACAGGCACATTGCCTGGAATGTTTCTTCATCCCCATAAAGCCACCCTCGGGGAAAAAAGCTTCTTTCGCTTCCCCACAGACTTTGCAGTATTGCAAACCATCACTGCCTACACATACGGTATCTTCTTCTCTCATCACAAACTCTCTCCTTTTCCATAGTAATAATTTACTTCATGATATTTATTTCTTTTATATTTCTCAGTTACTTTACTAGGTGCCACATTTCCGACTCCTGCACAGCCATTTTTACGACCAGATGAAGGTTGCTTTTCCGACTCTGTTGCAACCATCTTTTCAACCGCCTTATCGTCAACCGGCTGTAAACCTATCTCATCAGATGGAATTTTTACATATAAATGATTAGGTTTTGAAAAACCACCAGATCTGCGAACCAATAGTCCCACATCATCTAATTCCTTCAATGCTGTTTTTACAGAAGATTTACATTTGCCGATTTGAGCAGACAATTCCTCTATCGGAAAAATCAGATAAACATTTCCATACTTGTCTATCCAACTATTCATTCTCGATATCCGTGCCCGGTCATACAAAATCATATAAAGGAATTTTGCAGTTTGAGAAATTCGCAGTTTTAGCAAAAACTTCGGAAACTGGAAGTACTGAAGCATCTGCTCTGACTCCTTCATGTATTCATATTTCATTCTTTTCTCGCCTCGTTTCTGTTTCTAACTGTTGTAAAAATCATTTTTATGCCGGCTCAAAAAATGTCCTTACACATATTCAAAAGATGAAGGGCATAAATACAGGCTCTTGATGAAAATTTTTTATTTTTCCTGCAAAAAATACCCTTTCATTAATACGAAACGCTGAGAGGCATTTTTACAGCCCCCTGAGGAAAATTTTTTATTTTTTCGGTTAATTGAATACTTAAAAACAAAAAAACACTCACCTATTCCAGGTGAATGCCTTATCAAAATTTCCTTATTTTGTTGTCTGTGACGCTTATCCAGATATGCCTGCATATCTGCTAAAATATAATTGCCAGCAATTATATTTTCACGTGGGTATGGGGACGTAATCCCAATCAAGGTCTGCTACTCGTAAGTAATACAAAATTGTCAAAATGACAATACTGTAATACACGGGTGGATCTTGCTCTGGTATTTTCTCCTCATCAAATCGGTTTGTGATATTTGGATGCTACTCTAAAAATATTATGATGTTCACTAATCATTATGAACTCTTGTCTTTTAAGCATATCTTTATTAGATTTATATGTCATTTTATGATAGAATTAATTTTGAAGAGGAGGTATTATTATAGACTATTTATCGGCAGCAAAAATGAGATATTATTCAAAAGATAACTCTGAAAACATCATAAAAAATTTAAACAAGAAACTTTCTGCTAATATTTCAGCATAGTAATGTCATAGAAAAAGTATCATTTCAGTAGTAAAATACTGGCTAAAAGCAGACAGTATTTGGAGAGTACCGTTTAGACATCAGGAGGTAACATAATGGGTAAGAACACGACAAATGATATGACGCAGGGAAACTGCATGCGTTTACTGGTACAGTTTTTTCTGCCGATCCTGGCAGGAAATCTGTTTCAGCAGTTATACAGCTTTGCAGACTCTATGGTGGTGGGAAAAGGAATTGGCGATACGGCACTTGCAGCAGTCGGAAATACCAGTTCCGTACATTTTCTGATCATTGGTTTCGCAATTGGGCTGACAGGAGGATTGGGAATCTGTATTTCTCAGTCTTTTGGAAGTGGCAATTATGAAAAACTTCGTAAGGAGCTGGCAATGTCTGTCTGGATCTGTCTGGCTATTGGGATTGTGATCACAGTGGTAAGTCTGGCCTTCATGCGGCAATTATTTACATTTCTCCATACACCGGAAGACCTGATGACGGAAACACTGCAATATTTCGGAACAATTCTTGCGGGAACCACCATTACAATTTTTAATAATTTTGCCATGACACTTCTGCGTTCTGTCGGAAACAGCCGGGTGCCTCTGGTTGCAATGATAATTTCTGCCACTGCTAATGTTCTGATGGATCTGTTATTCGTTTTTCCGCTGCATATGGGTGTTTTTGGCGCAGCGTTAGCCACTGTTCTGGCACAGGTTCTGTCTGCGCTTTACTGCTGTTACTACATAGGAAGGGAAAAAAATCTGATCCCGAAAAAAACGGACTGGAAACCACAGAGTGTAATCATCAAAAGACTGACATTGAAAGGTCTGCCTGTTGCCGTTATGAATTCTGTCACTGCAGTGGGTGGAATGGTATTGCAGACATTTGTCAACAATATGGGAACAAGCTATGTGGCTGCCTATGCGGCATGCACCAAGATCCTCAGTCTTTTTGAACAGCCGGCAAATACAGTGGGCCTGGCACTTCTTACTTTTGTGGGACAGAATTATGGTGCCAGAAAAAAGGAGCGGATACGTACCGGTATCCGGGAAGGAGTTATCCTGACGATCCTGATAAATATTCCACTGGCTTTGATGTTGCTGTGTATTCCTGAGTTTCTGACTTCTTTCATGTTGAATGATGCGTCGATTATTTCTTACACAAGAGATTTTCTGGCGGTTACAGGCATCTGTCTGTTTCCTCTGGGATGGCTGTTTGTGTTCCGCAACGGGTGTCAGGGCATGGGACATACGTTTGTTCCGATGCTTTCAGGAGTCCTGGAAGTGTCTCTTCGAGTGGTCATGGTAAAGCTGCTGACTCCATATCTGGCTTTTTGTGGTGTTGCTCTGGCAGAAGTATCTGCCTGGATCGGCGCCTGGATCATGTTGATGATCACTTACTGGATCTATCAGGAAAGAACGGATTCTTTTCGGTAAGTCTGAGGAGAACATCCTACCTTGGTGCGAAACTGTCGATTGAAATTTGAAAGGTTATGAAATCCGGTATCGAAAGCAATGTCGGAGATACTGCGATCCGTATTGCGCAGAAGGTCGCATGCTGATCGGATACGTACCTGATTCAGATATTCAATGGCTCCGAGACCGAAATTCTGTTTGAAACAGTTCATAAAGTAACTGCTGCTCATATGAGCGATCTTTGCCAGCTGCTCTATGGTGACAGATTCAGAATGATGTTTCTGTATATAAGTGAGAACAGGCCGAAGTGTTTCGGTCATCCGGGATTCTGTCGAAACCGTGTGTTCGGTGCAGAGTCCCGGTGTCGATGCCAGCAGATAAAATAAGCGAAGCAGTTCGCTTTTCAGTAACAGATCAGACGTTGCAAGATTTTTGTGTGCACACTACATAATAGTCCGGACCGAATCATGGAGTTCATGATACCCCGGGGGTTCCTGAGATACAGGGACCAGAACTCTTCGTCTGCCAGATTTTATGTAATTTAATTCCATTTCACTGTGCCAGTGCAGCGGTACACTCGTAAAATAATCCGGTATACCGCAGTCATAGTAACTGTATGGAACCTGAATGGATCCGTGCTGGCACTTTTCTTTTATCGCATAAAGATTCTGATGACGCAGATACGCAACAAGAACCTTTTTCAACAGGTCTGCTGTAATCTTAGTAGCCCGAATACAGAACGTGACCGTTTTCTGAGTTACCTCTTCCTGCATAACTTTTCCCTCCTTTCAGCGATTCAACTGCTGTCCAGATCAATAATCATGGCAATCACCCCCTTTAATGGAAAAAGACAGATTAACCGGTAATCAGGTTCTGCACCTGTACGAGTTTTTCTGTCCCTTCTTCTTTTCTCTTATCTTCTCCACCACAATAGATGGGAACACACATTTCAAGTATTCTACTGTAAATACGCTGATGGGCAGTATCCAAATCTGTGGATTTCATTTCATTCAGTCCCAGATTCGTTGTTACGATCAGCGGAAGCATTTTACAATAACGGCTATCTATCACATTATAGACCTGCTCCAAAGCAAACTCGGAATTTCGTTCTATTCCTAAATCATCAATAATCAGCAGCGGATAATCCACAAGATTTTGTATGATCTGGTTCTTACCAAACATATCTTATTCTCCATTGTAAAAATTATACATCTCTTACAATCATATATTATTTTAAAATGCTTTTTTCCGCAAGAGCTTTTAACAATTAAACAACCTTTATCTTCTTACCTAACTATCCATTTGTACCGTTCTATTTTATAACTACTATATGGTAGGTGTATACCGTCAGATAAATTCCTATAAACCTCAAATATTCTTTCAAATTACAAATTAATACATTATATCATCTAATAAGTTTTACTTTCATTTTCCCACATGATCATGAGGCTTTTTCATTCAAATTGTGCGATTATATGTAAAAAGCGTAGGATTTCTCCCACGCATTTATATTATTATTTCAGCTTTTCCAATCCGATCTTCCAAAGGTGTAAATAAGGTGTAAATTCTACATTTCCATCCAAGGAACCCAATAAACTCAAGGCTTTTGCTCCGTCCCTTAAACACTACCGTGGCAGATAAATAAGATTTTTACCATTTTTTGTAACTCCTTATATCTTTGTATAAAACCTGAATATCCTTGTATGTAAGCCAATCTTACAGGATTTCTGACATAGAACTGAAACATGGAATCTTGCTTTTCTTTTCAATTCGTTTCAAGTCTTCTTATATTTTTCTCTGCAATATTGGTAAATTCGTTGGTAAAAATCAGAAGTTTACCAACGGGGTGTTTAACCGGTCGCTACCCGGTTCAATTCTTCCTTTGCATCATCTACAATCAGTATTTTTTGTCTTTTATCCATATTTTTCATCATCCTACCAATTTATGAATTACCTTTACCAGTAATTTCACATCAACAGGCTTAGCAACATGTTCATCCATCCCTGCTTCTTTTGCCCTTATTCTGTCCTCCGTAAACGCATTTGCTGTCATTGCAATAATCGGTATTTTCTTTGCATCCTCTCTGTCCAGAGAACGGATCATCTTTGTAGCTTCATAACCATTCACGACCGGCATCATAATATCCATAAGAATGACATCAAATTCACCAGGTTCACTTTTTCCGAATATCTCAACAGCTTCCTGACCATTCCATGCTTTGGTCACCTCAGCGCCTTCATTCTGAAGCACAAATTCTGCAATTTCCATGTTCAGTTCATTGTCTTCTGCCAGAAGAATATGCAGCCCCTTTATAGATTTTTCTGATACATCCTTCTGTTCTTCACGTTTGTCCGCATCCGGATCTATTTTGAACGGAACCCTGATCACAAATGTAGTTCCCATACCTTCTTTACTTTCAAAGGTAATCGTTCCACCCATTTTCTCGACCAGATTCTTTGCAATCGCCATTCCCAGACCTGTTCCTGCAAATTTTGTGCGGCTTCCTGTGTGTTCCTGTGCAAATGGTTCAAATACACATTTCTGGAACTCCTCAGTCATTCCGATTCCGGTATCCCGGCAGACAAATTCCATTGTGGTCATTTCCGGCTGTTCGGATGGAATTTCCATGCAGCTGATATAGATCTGTCCGTTTTCTCTGTTATATTTCACTGCATTCGACAGGACATTCATCATCACCCGTTTCACATATCCCGGACTTCCAATAAAATTCCGGTGTGTGATTTCTTTTTTCTCCCACACAATCTGGATATTCTGTTCTGCAGTCATCTGTTCGATCACAACAAATACTTCCCTGGAAATACTGCTCAGATTAAATGGGATCTCTTCCAGAACGATTTCACCTGACTCAAGCTTACTCATGTCCAGGACATCATTTACCAGTTCCAGCAACAGATTGGATGCCTCTTTCACCTTTGTTCTGTATTCCGTCTGTTTCTCCATATCATCTGCATAATGGTCTGCCATATTGACTATGCCGCAGATTCCATTGATCGGAGTCCGTATATCATGGCTCATTCGCTGAAAGAACTCGGTTTTTGCCTCATTGGCGGCTTCTGCCTTTTTTGCAGCTATCAGAAGTTCTGCCTTATATTTTTCGTCTTTTTCCTGTTCCATTTTCTGATGCGTCAGATTCGTTCTGTATGCCCAGAACCAGAATATACTGAATATCAGGAAATAAAGAAAAATAACGCTTATCATATTTAATGGAAGGTTATGGAACACCGCTGTATCCGGAAGATACGCATAGATATAATAATCACGCTGCTTCAGCATAATTCCATAACATCCGGTTCCTTCATTCTTCAAATGATAAATGTGCTGACTGTCTGTATGTTTTTTCATTTCCTGAACAACTTCGTTGTCGGCTGTATTCTGCCCTAACAGGCTCTGATCATTGCTGGCAACCACGATCCCATCGTCTGCAACAATAATCGTTCCATCTTTCTGGACACTATAGCCATTTAAAAGCCCCTGTATTGTCAGGGTATAGTTTCTGGCAAATTCAGGAGAAGTGTAATAGTAGATTGCTACAATACCTGGTGCATCTTTTCTGGCACAGGCTGCAATGTCGATATGTGATCCATCTTTCCTGTCAAATCGTTCCGAATAAGTTCTTTCATCATATCCGGCAAAATCCATGATACTATCTTTTTGCAGATACTCTGTAATCTCATTTGCCAGAAATTCATTCGTACTGTATTCACAATCCATCTTTCCTTCTGTATCCAGTACAATGATGCCATCCACCCAGAGAGTCTGCAGGTTTTCTTTCAGAAAATCCTCGCTTAGCTGCCCGCCGTTTTCTGTTTCCATGTTAATATTTGTACTCATCTGTCTGGCACTTTCAATAGCACGGAGAAGACTTTTGGATTCCGAAGATTCATTATAATGGGTGTAGGTGGAACACTGCACTTTGACATAATTTACAATCTCTACCATTCTTTTCTCTGCTTCCGCTTTCTCCGCCTGAAAGAAATAAAACAGAGAAACTACTGCCACACAGATTCCGATCAGACCACCGATCAGCTGGATTCGTTTTTCTTTTTTCTTTCTCTTAATATCCAAGATCATCCACCTCCAAATATTTCTGGGGATCATCCAGATATTTTTCAATAATTTTCAGGGATGTGCCATCCTGACGCATTTCTTCCAAAGTCTGGCTCATCTGCTCACAGATTCCTCTGTCATCATCTTTTGCAAAAGCGACACCTATTCCGGTGATCATCAAAGGTTCTTCCAGGATACGGAAGCTTGCATCATAATCCTTCATATACTGAACAATCGATTCCTCATGTGCGGCGACTGCATCTACATATCCTTTTCTCAGAAATGTATAGATCAGCTCCCTGTGTCCCAGGCTGATCAGATTGCCCAGCTTTGGGATTCTCGCATCCGTCCGGTTCAGAAAAATGCCTTCCGGTTTGGTTGTGGACTGAACAGCCAGGTTTTTACCCTCCAGGTCACTCAGTTTATAAATATCACTGTTCTCATTTACAGCGACCACCTGACGACTTGCTATGTACGGTCCTGCCCAACGGTAATCATCAAGACGCCCTTCCATAGAAAAACAGCCCATGATACAGTCAATCTCTCCGCTCTCCACCAGTTCTTTTTTCTTCTCCCAGTTAATCCGGACAACATCCACCTGATACCCCATTCTTTTAAAAGCTTCCGTAGCCAGTTCTACATCGATTCCCGTCGGTACACCATCCTCATTCAGATAATTGTATGGTGGATAGTTGTCGCTGCCGAGGGTAATAACAGGCTTTTCGTTTTCTTCTTTCGTGTTGCCTGTGTTTTTGCACCCTGCCAGGGTGACTACTAAAATTCCTGCAAGCAGAATGCCTGCAATCACTCTTTTTCCTTTCATATTCTTTCTATCCCTAACTATCCTTTTCGATTCTTTTATGTCTGATTACTTTCCATTTATCACTGTTCAATGCCCTGCGGATTGCCCTCGTTGCCTCATAGCCATTCATAACTGGCATCTGCACATCCATCAGGAGTATGTAAGCCAATCTTTCCCTGTTGGTATGGCCAGCCACATGCAGATTGACCCTACGATTTTCTCTGAATTTCTGATTGCCCATGGCGATGAAAGCCTTGCTGCATACGCTGCAAGGACTGGTCTACTTTCCATCCACAAACACCGATATCTTAATTTCCGTCTCATCCCTCGTATAAACGATACCCTGAATGTATTTTCCATCGTCCGTTACGCCGCCCAGGAGGTTGTCGTAGCAGGTCTCACCCTGATACTGGTACTGTTTGACCAGCTGTGCGTGTTCCACTTCTTTTGTGTTCAATTTTTCTACCGGGAAATACACATAGACTTTGCCTGCGTTTGTATCCAGGGCATAAGCGTCCGATACCTGCTGCGCGTCCAGGAAGCCGTTTCCGTTCCAGTTTTCCTGTGGGTCTAAAACGGTCTTTTTAAGGCTGACCTGCTCCTCCGGCTGTTCGGTGATCAGGATGACGCCGTCCTGTATTTTCTTTTCGCATTTTATAAAAGTATCTTCGCCTGCGCTGACCACACGGTATCCGTTCATCTGATACAATTGAGCTTCGATGCCATTTTCAATCGGCCAGCCTGACAGATTATAGTATGGCTGACGAATGGACTGACAGGCCTCCCGGCTCTCGTAGTCCGCGAACAAAAGCGTGTCCACGCCAGTCTTCTGGCTTATCTCGGATGCAGGAAGCTGGGACGCGTCCTGATTTATATAGGAAATCATGGCTCTCGCAGAGCCATCCTGAAGGATTTCCGCCAGGTTCTCCCCGTCAAAAAATGCATGAATCATGCCATTCTTTTCCTCTTTTATCGTTCCATATTCTCCGTAGCACAGAAAGGCACTCTCTGCCGGAACCTCGGTAACGTCGTATACTTCCCGCTTGAACGCTGCGGTAATCTCCTGGAACTGATAATTGTCGATTCCATCTGCATTCTTCCCATCTCCGGAAATGACAACGGAAAATTCTTCTCCCTGATAGTTCATTTTCACGAACACATTCCCCGTGGGAGAAGGGGAAAAATCCGGTATCGGGCCGGAACCGTACTTCTCGCAGGTCACTTTCCGGATCTCTGCGTGGATCCCGTACTTCTCTTCGATGTAATTTTCCGCGTTTTCGCGCCCCTGCTTTTCATAGCGCTTCATCGCTTCTTTTTCCTCTTTCGTATAGCCGCAGCCCGCCAGAGCAATCATCAAAAAACCAAGGATACTATAGTAACCTGTTTTTCTTATTTTCATACTTTTCTCCACCATACCGTTTTTTTAATCATTCCATTTTCTGTCCGCAAACTTCTATATCCGCAGCCTGAAATGATTCTTCCGAAACTCCACCATCCCCTCATCCCGCATTTTCCCCAGCTCCAACGACAGGCCGCTTCGCTCCACCGCCAGATAATCTGCCAGCTGCTGACGGGAAAAGGGGATGTCGAATTCGTAGCTGTCGGCGCGCTGGGACATGGCGGACAGATAAGACATGAGCTTGGCACGGGTGGTGCGCTGGCACATGTGGGTGAGTTTTTCGCTGATATGCAGGTTGTTGCCCGCCAATTCTCCCAGGAGGTTTCGGATGACCTGATTGTGGTGGGCACAGGCTGAGGAGCAGACGGTCAGGATTCTCTTTACGTTCAGAAACATCACCTTTACAGGCGCCTCGGCCACGACACTCACATTCAGCACGGCTCCCTGGGCACAGGCGAAAGCGGCTGCAAAGGTCTGGCCGGGACCTGCCTTGGACTGGATATTCCGATTGCCCCAGATGTCTTCCTGAATAATCAGTACCGTTCCGGATAAAATAAGTCCGACAGACTCTGTCCTGTCTCCGGCTCGAAGCAGGAAACTTCCCTTTGGATAGCTTTCTGTCTTTGCGTCCAGACAGGTCAGCATCGAAAGCAGCTCCGCCTCCGTCACTCCGGAAAAAAGCTGCGCAGATCGAAGGATGGATAAATATTCCTCCATAAAAATCTCCTTTTGTTGAATTTTCAACCGATTTGTTACGTTCATTTTATTATACTAGCCTCATAAAAGCAAGGAGGTAAACACATGAAACGACGAATCATTGAGATTGATCCGGATAAATGCAACGGCTGCGGCGCCTGTGCCGCTGCCTGCCACGAAGGCGCCATCGCCATGGTGGATGGCAAAGCAAAGCTTATGCGGGATGATTACTGCGACGGACTGGGCGACTGTCTCCCCACCTGCCCCACCGGAGCCATTACCTTCGTGGAACGGGAGACTGCCGCATACGACGAGGCAGCCGTCCTGAAAAATAAAAAACGAAAGATGCAAAAGGAAGGCCTGTCCCTGCCCTGTGGCTGTCCCGGAACCCAATCCAGAAAAATCGAGCATTCCGAATGTGACACGCCGGAAACGGCTCCCACAGAACAGAAAAGCCGCCTGTGCCAGTGGCCGGTACAGATTAAATTAGTGCCTGCGAACGCGCCTTATTTCTCTGGTGCAAAGCTTTTAATCGCAGCGGATTGCACTGCCTACGCCTATGCGGCCTTTCATGAGCGCTTCATCAAAGGCCATATTACCCTGGTAGGATGCCCGAAGCTGGATGATGTAGATTATTCCGGGAAGCTGACCGAAATTATCCGTCACAACGATATCAAAAGCGTCACCATCGTCCGCATGGAGGTTCCCTGCTGTGGCGGTCTGGAGCACGCGGCGGTTACAGCTTTGAAGAACAGTGGGAAATTCATTCCGTGGCAGGTATATACCATTTCCACGGATGGAAGAAGCTTAGATTAAAATCCCCTACGGGGATACCTGTATGCGCTAAGAACACGCGCGAATGAAGGAAAGGAGAATTTTCAAATGGATCACAATATGTTTTGCTTTCAGTGCGAACAGACCGCCGGCTGCTCCGGCTGTACCGGAAAAGCGGGCGTCTGTGGGAAAACTGCCGATGTGGCGAAGCTTCAGGACGAGCTGACCGGCGCGCTCATCGGACTGGCCCGGGCTACAGGTGGCGCCACCGTGACCACGCCGGACACCTGGCCCATTTTCATCGAAGGCCTTTTCACCACGGTCACCAACGTAAACTTCAATGAGAAAACCATCCGGGCTATGCTAGATCGGGTAGAGACCGAAAAGGCAAAGCTGGCTCCGGGCTGCTCTGCCTGCGCTTCCAGCTGTGGTCGAAGTGATAACTATGACATGAATGAGCTCTGGAACGCCCAAGAGGATATCCGCAGCCTCAAGTCCCTCATTCTCTTCGGCGTCCGCGGTATGGCTGCCTACGCCCACCACGCCATGGTGCTGGGCTACATGGACGACGAGGTAAATCGGTTCTTCGCCAAAGCGCTTTTCGCCGTGGGCGAGGACTGGGGCATGGATGAGCTGCTTCCCATCGTCATGGAAGTGGGTGAGAAAAACCTGAAGTGCATGGCCCTTCTTGACCAGGCCAACACCGAAACCTATGGTACTCCGGCACCCACGACCGTGCCCCTGACCGTAGAAAAAGGCCCCTTCATCGTCATTACCGGCCACGATCTCCACGATCTGAAGCTGCTCCTGGAGCAGACCGAGGGCAAAGGCATCAACATCTACACCCATGGGGAAATGCTGCCTGCCCACGGTTATCCCAAGCTTAAGAAATACGCTCACCTGAAGGGTAATTTCGGCACCGCATGGCAGAATCAGCAGAAAGAATTTGCAAATCTGCCCGCGCCGATTCTCTTCACCAC
The DNA here is from genome assembly GCF_025567165.1 of Laedolimicola ammoniilytica. Taxonomy (NCBI): domain Bacteria; kingdom Bacillati; phylum Bacillota; class Clostridia; order Lachnospirales; family Lachnospiraceae; genus Laedolimicola; species Laedolimicola ammoniilytica. Next base: position 47,702 of record NZ_JAOQKC010000019.1, on the reverse strand, counting down.
CAACTGCCTGATGCCGCCAAAGCCCAGCTACGCGGATCGTGTATACACGACCGCCCTGGTATCCTATCCGGAAATGACCCATATCGGCGGGGAGAAGGACTTTACTCCGGTTATCAAAAAGGCCCTGGAGCTTGGCGGCTACACCGAGGATCAAGATTTCACCGGCATCAACGGTGGCCATACCGTCACCACCGGCTTTGGACACGGCGCGGTGCTCAGCGTGGCGGACAAGGTCATTGACGCTGTGAAGGCGGGGGATATCAGGCATTTCTTCCTGGTGGGCGGCTGCGACGGCGCGCGTCCCGGACGCAGTTATTTTACCGATTTTGTAAAGCAGACCCCTGCGGATACCGTAATCCTGACTCTGGCCTGTGGAAAATACCGTTTCAATGATCTGGATCTGGGTACCATCGGCGGACTGCCCCGGATCATGGATATCGGTCAGTGTAATGACGCTTACAGCGCGATTCAGATCGCAGTGGCCCTGGCGGAGGCCTTCGGCTGCGGCGTGAACGACCTGCCCCTGTCCATGGTGCTTTCCTGGTACGAGCAGAAAGCAGTCTGCATCCTGCTGACCCTGCTGCATCTGGGGATTAAAAATATCCGGCTCGGCCCCACCCTCCCGGCTTTCCTGTCGCCGAATGTGCTGAATTATCTGGTGGAGCACTTCGGCATCGCGCCGGTTACGACGCCGGAGGCGGATTTGAAGGAGCTTTTGAAATAAAATAAATCCATTTATAAAAAGCATGACGGAAAGTTTCTCTAAACTCTGCGTCATGCTTTTCCTTTTTTCTATCTTTCATCCTTTTTTCTGATATTTCGACCGAATCAGCCACTTCTGATCAATCTTCCGCACCCCGTCCTCAAACCGGATATGCAGATTCACCGAACCCGTCTTCTGCTCCACCTTTTCCACCCTGCCGTGGCCGAATTTCGGATGGGCCACCAGCTCGCCGATCTCATACTGAATCACGCTGTCCCTGGTCTTCTTATGCTCCTGCTCCCGTCGGTATCGATCCCGCAGGGGAACCGTCCTATCGTGAATCGGGCTTTTCAGGGCCTTCTCATAATTATGCTTCATCAACGCCTCGCCCGCTTTATAATAGGGCGTCGGCGCGGCGCCCACCAGGGAACAGCAGTATTTCCAGGCGCTGCCATGGATCCCGGGCTGCCACTGATACTGCTTCGGAATCGCCATATGATACTGCATGTAATGCGCGTATTCGTGGCGATAGAGATCCGTCCGGTCCTCTTTGCTCAGCGGATTCTTCACCGCATAGCCGATAAAAAGCAGAGAAAAATGAAAATGCTCCTTCTCATTGTGGCTGCCCCGGGTATAAGAGCCCAGGCAGTCTGTGTCCATACCGAAGGTAATCGGCACCTTCGCCCCCTGCAGATGGAATTTCCGGTCAAGCTGCTCGTAAAGATTCTGAATCTGCGCCCGCAGAATCGGAATTTCTTTTTCCAGATTGGCTTTTAAAAATAAATTCTCTTCAAAATTTTCCATAGCTGTTCCTCAAATTCTCGTTCTCTGCCGTCTCATTCACACGCCCTGCGGACGCATTTCCCGGAGCCCGCCTTATAACTGCCCTTCCCTCACCATTTTCCGCCAGGTGTATACGAAGTACAGGATCTCAGCCACCGATGTGATGGTCCAGGAGAAGAAATACAGCAGATAAAGTGACGGAATCGTATGAAAATACGCAAAAATCGTGTAAATCCATGTAATTGGTAACTTTACTCATTGTAAATCTCTCCCATACAGACGAGACCGTCCTATATCAGAGCATACTATTTCCTTATTCATTTGTAAATACTGAGATTTAGCCGGACTGCTCTGTGTTTCTGAAACTGTATTTCTGAACACGGTATTTCCAAATCTTCTATTTTCCAATGAAAAAAAGCGTGCTATACTAAATGCCGAAAGCCGAGCTTCCACACTGCTGCTTTGCTTCCCGATTTTTCTCTGAGGTGATTTATAAAATGAAACGCATTGATTTTGAAAATGGAAAAATAATCGAAAATATCCTGCAGGCCGCCCTGCCCATGCTGGTGGCGCAGCTTCTGACTCTGCTTTATAATATTGTAGACCGTATCTACATCGCCCGTATCCCGGGCGTGGGAACCGCCGCTCTGGGTGCTGTGGGTCTGTGCTTCCCGATCATCGTCATCATCACGGCCTTCAGCAATCTCTTCGGCACCGGCGGCGCGCCCCTGTTTTCCATTGCGCGAGGTCGTAAGGATCCGGAACAGGCGGGCATGCTTCTCAATACCGCGTTCTTTCTGCTGTCCGTCTGCGCTCTGGTTTTAATGGCAGTCGGTCTTGCATTCGCCCGGCCGATTCTGGTGCTGTTCGGAGCGTCCGACAGTGCGCTCATTTACGCGTACCCCTATCTGATGATCTATCTTTTAGGAACCTTTCCCTCCATGCTCACCACAGGGATGAACCCTTTCATCAACGCCCAGGGGTATTCCACGACCGGTATGTTATCTGTCGTCATTGGTGCCGCTGCCAACCTGATTCTGGATCCGGTTTTCATTTTTATCTTCAGACTCGGCGCTCCCGGCGCAGCCATTGCTACCATTATATCTCAGTTTCTGTCAGCTTCCTTTGTTCTGCATTTTCTTCGTAAAAAAGCGGAATTCAAAATCCGGTTTCTGACCCCGGAAGAGATCCGGCACTGCGGATCCTGCGCAGCTAATATCGTCAGCCTGGGAACTGCCGGATTTATCATGCAGCTCACCAACAGCTTGGTCAGCATCTGCTGCAACAGCGTGCTTGCCGTGACCGGCGGAGATATCTACATCTCTGTGATGACGATCATTTCCAGTATCCGGCAAATGGTAGAAACCCCTATCCATGCCATGACAGAGGGCTCCTCACCTGTTATCAGCTACAATTACGGTGCACGCAGACCGGAGCAGGTAAAACAGGCCAGTATTACTATGGCTGTAATGGCACTTATCTATACGCTGAGTATGTGGCTTGTGATTCTTTTCGCTCCTCACTTTTTAATCAGTATTTTCAGCTCTGATGCCAGCCTTCTGACTGATACCATTCCGGCCCTGAAACTGTACTTTTCAGCCTTTATCTTCATGCTGCTCCAGTACATCGGCCAGACCATGTTCAAATCTCTGGGGAAAAAGAAGCAGGCTGTATTCTTCTCTCTGTTGCGAAAAGTCATCATTGTCGTGCCGCTGACCTATTTTCTTCCCTACGGACTGAGGCTCGGCACCGACGGTGTCTTCCTGGCAGAGCCTGTCAGCAATGTCATCGGTGGAAGTCTGTGCTTCCTTGTGATGCTGCTGACGGTTCTGCCAGAATTAAAATCTATGAAGCAGAATCAGACGTTATAGCTTCCGGCTGCCGTACTTCCGGAATGTCCGGTCCAGTTCGTATGGAACATCTGACCCCTCGGGCTGTCGATCCGCTCATAGCAATGCGCGCCGAAATAATCTCTCTGGGCCTGCAGCAGATTGGCCGGAAGGTTTTCACAGGTATAACTGTCGAACCAGAACAGAGCCGCGCTCATGGCCGGAAGCGGAATTCCGTTTATTGCGCCTGCAGCTACCACCTTTCTCCAGGATTCCAGTGAGGATTCGATGGCTTCTTTGAAATACGGATCCAGAATCAGGTTCTGCAGCTCCGGGTTCTTATCATAGGCTTCCTTGATTTTACCCAGAAACACGCTTCGAATGATACAGCCGCCCCGCCAGATCAGCGCGATATCGCCGTAGTTCAGCTTCCAGCCATAATGCTCCGCAGCCGTTTTCATCAGAGAATATCCCTGGGCGTAGGAAATGATTTTTGCGGCGTAAAGGGCTTTTCGAATCTGTTCTACAAAAGTTTTTTTGTCTTCGATGATTTTTCCGCATTTTCTTCCGTAGGCAGCGGACGCCTCCATGCGCTCCTCCTTCCGGGCAGCCACGCAGCGGGCCGACACTGCCTCGCTGATCAGCGTCAGCGGAATGCCCTCCTCCAGCGCAGATTCGCTGGTCCATTTTCCAGTTCCCTTCTGGCCTGCCGTATCCAGAATCTGATCGACCACGGCTTCGCCCTTCTCATCCCGGAAGCCCAGAATATCCCGGGTAATCTCCATCAGATAGCTGTCAAGCTCCGTCTCATTCCATTTTGCGAAGACCTCGTGCATCTCATCCGGCGTCATGCCCAGACCGTCGCGCATGAGCTGGTAGGCCTCGCAGATCAGCTGCATATCGCCATACTCGATTCCATTATGAACCATCTTTACAAAATGACCTGCTCCATCGTCGCCAATCCATTCGCAGCAGGGAACATCGCCGTCCACCTTCGCGCTGATGGCCATAAAAATCGGTTTGACTGCCTCCCAGGCCTGCGGATTTCCGCCGGGCATCAGGCAGGGACCATGAAGGGCTCCCTCCTCGCCGCCGGACACGCCGGTTCCAATATAGCAGAGTCCTTTTTCCGTGAGCTCCCTGGTTCTTCGAATCGTATCCTTGAAATAAGAATTGCCGCCGTCAATGATGATATCGCCCTCTTCCAACACCGGTACCAGCTGCGCAATCATATGATCCACAGCTTCTCCGGCGCGAATCATCAGCATGATTTTGCGCGGACGCTCCAGATTCTCCACCAGCTCCCCGATACTTTTACAGCCAATGATATGCTTTCCCTTTCCACGGCCATTTACAAAATTGTCCACCTTTTCTGTACTGCGGTTATATACCGCCACGGTAAAACCTCTGGATTCCATGTTCATCACCAGATTTTCGCCCATAACCGCCAGTCCAATCAGTCCGATATCCGCCTTTTTCATCGTAATTCTCCTTCTTTCCATGGTATTTTCTTTTTGTGTCCTCACTATATCAGAAAAATATTTTTTTGTAAATAATATTTCTAAAAAAACTTTTTTCGATTTACAGAATCCTTTTTTTATGCTACTCTTAAAAAAGAATGTACGGAAAATGGAGACTGCCATGAATCATCTTACTGTAAAAATGCGGATTAAAAGTACTTACCGCGATATGAACCCAAAAGAAAAACAAATTGCCGACTATATTCTTGCCAACATCAAGCTGGTTTCCCGAAGCAGCATCAGCGATCTGGCCCATAATCTGGGAGTCGCTGATTCTACCGTCTATCAATTTACCAAAAAACTGGGCTACGACGGCTTTAAGGACTTCAAGGTCAATCTGCTGACTGAGGAATTTGATTCCGAAATCTCCATTCATGAGAAGATTTCCGAACAGGACAGCCCGGACGCCATGCTGCAGAAAGTCTTCGACTCCAGTATCAAGGCTCTGGAGGATACCCGGCATATTGCCCAGGGCGGACAGTTTCAGAAGGCCGCCGCTCTCATGAGCAGTGCAGACCGGGTCTGGTTTTTCGGTATCGGCGGCTCCAATGCTGTGGCTTTCGACAGCTACCACAAGTTTCTGCGAAGTCCCATTCCCTGCGGGTATGCTTCGGATTATCATTTGCAGCTGATGAATGCGGGTCTGCTCACGGAAAAGGACTGCGCGTTTCTCATTTCCCATACCGGCCTCAACAAGGATACGCTGGCTATCGCAAGGCTTGCGAAGGAAAACGGGGCGAAGCTTATCGTCCTGACCAGTTACCCACTTTCCCCTCTGGCCAAAATGGCAGATATCGTACTGGTATCCACAGCGGAGGAGATTACCTGGCGCTCGGAATCTCTGTCCAGCCGCCTGTCGCAGCTGTGCATCATGGACGCCCTTTTTGTGATGATCATGTTCCACAATGAAGAAGGAGCCCACGAATCCTTGAAAAAGATCCGGCACGCGATTTCCTATACCAGAGAAAATTAAGTTTATTTCTTAGATTAAAATGACGCAGTTTCCCCGTTCCCGGGTACTCTGCGTCATCTTTCGTCTGAAAATCTTTATGAAATTATCAATTATCCCAGCAGTTCATTCACCATCTGCGCGTCAAACTGCACGGCTTTTACTCCATTAACCTCGATCTGGTACAGTGCGTTGGCCGCGATATGCTCCGCCGCCTGCTCCAGATCACGGATACCGGTGGTGTCCGCATACCTGGCAATGACCGCGTCCAGGCCCTCCGGCGTCACGATGCACTCGTCCTCCCGGAGGCTCATCCGCTTCAGTACCTTCGGCAGCGCGAATCTGGAAAAGATTACCTTTTTCTCCTCCTCCGTATAATCCGGAATATCAATCACCGCAAACCGGGACATCAGCGGCGCGCTGATCTGGCTCTTATCATTTGCTGTGGCAATGGGGTACACGCCTACGGTGGGCACCATACACTCCATATAGTTATCGGTGAAGCCCAGGTTATCCAGCAGCGTCAGCAGCACATCCGCCGGGTTGCCGTTGCCCTTTCCGGCGTTGGCCTTGTCCAGCTCATTGATGATGAATACCAGGTTGGATTCGCCCGACATGGAAAATGCTTCCATGATAATACCCGGCTTCGCGTTGGCGTATACACGGGAGCTTCCGGTCAGCTGCTCCGGATCGTTGATGGAGCTCATATCCAGGGTCGTCCACGGCAGCTTCAGGATCCGCGCCACCGCATAGGCAATCTGGGATTTTCCGGTTCCGGCCGGTCCCACCAGAAGCAGACCATAGGCGGGCAGGGTATGGGTACGGTTAATCTGTATAATTGTTTCGATAATGCGCTGCTTTACTTTCTCCATGCCGTAGAGCTCTTCATCGAGAATTCTGCGGGCCTCTGTCGGATCAATTGCCTCAAAATAATTACTCTTCCACTGAATATTCATCATGATGGACAGGGCTCTCTGGGCGTGGCGCTTCTCCTCAGGCGATACCTCATGGGAGCGGGCCACAGCCAGGTTTCTTCTGGCCCAGAGCTGAATATTGTCCGGCAGGGTACAGCCTGCGCAGGTCATGAAGTCCGTGATACTCTGAAGGCTGGTCAGCTTCATATCGTCGCCGACCTCGTCCCGATCTTCGTCCGTCTCCTCCTCCGAAGGCGCATTGCTGGAAAAAAGCCGATCAATCATGAACTGTAAAAATCCGTCCTCCGCGGAAAGCTTGGTTCCGCCGCCGAAGGCTGTCTCACGGATCCTGTATACCGCATAACCGTCCTCCCGGTTGGTGCCGGACAGGCGCACATGAATCTGATGCTCGCCCAGCCATTTGATCAGACTTACAAAACGGGCGTCAATCAGCAGAATATCCGCGTTGAATTTTCCATCCTCTTCCTTGAATTCAAAGGCTGTCTGCTTAGCCGGGTTGGTAAATACGCCGCAGGAATGATGATCCCACCGGCGCTTTTGATTGTCCAGCAGCAGAATCGGTTTTTCCGCGCTGGCTTCTCCCGCATTGGTACGATATGTGGTATAGGTGCACTCCGGCTCCTTCGGTGCTCCCGCAGGGGCGCTGTTAAAATCAAATACTGGCATGTCGTTACTCCTCTATCTCTGTTTTTATTTAAATTCCGAGTGCTTCGTCTGAGATCAATTCCCCGTCTCCGCTATCCTTGTAAAATTCCATATTTTCAAATCCGCATACATTACGAATGATACTAAATGGGAAACTGTGAATCGCCACATTATAATTTCCCACACAGGTGTTATATGTCAGCTTCTGTCCTGCCAGTCCATTTTCACATTCACGGATCTGACGGAGAAGCAGCTGTATATTCTCATTGGAACGCAGCTCCGGAAATTTTTCGACTGCCTGCTGAAATTCCGAACCATTTCGAATTTTTATCACCATTCCCTTTCCCTGGTTTCTGGCTTCTTCGATACCGGTATAAATTTTTTTCTCATGCTTCATATATTTATCTGCCACTCGGTTTGCCTTATCCAGCAGGCGATCTGATTTTTCCTCATAAACCTTTATGTCACTGAGCGCTTTTCTGGCTGTCTGCTGTGCTCTGTGAGCGCCATTATACTTAATGATCATCAGCACCAGAACACCCGTTACCGCTCCCAGCAAAATGGAAATGCCGCTTTGAAAATTGCTGATCTCCTGTTCTTCCGGTATGATGGACGCAAAAATAAAGAGCCACAGAATCCACCCCAAAATAATTGCCCCCATGAGCTGCACTAAGCCCATAAGCACATTTGATTTTTTCATGTGAATCTCCTCCTTCGTTTTCTTAGCTGTCCCATCCATTATACACATTTAGGAAAGCCGGTTCAACTATAGAACACCCGCTTACGGTTCTTTTACTCTACTTGAATCTCTTCTTTCAGGCAGAAGGAATAGATGATCTTTTCCTTCACCCGTTTTCCGGTGAGCCGTTCCAGGGTCAGCTCATAATAATCCAGCTGCTTCCTGTACTTTTTCAGAAGTTCTCCACCGTCCTTCACGAAATCGGTCTTGTAATCCACAACCACGATCTCGTTTTCCCCATGTTCATTCTCCTCATAAAACCAGGCGTCGATGATTCCCTGAATCAATACCGGCTCGTCGCTTCCGCAGCCAATCTCCAGCTCCCTGGCAGCCATCTGAATCACAAAGGGCTGTTCTGTATGGAATTCCTTTCGGTCCCGGGCCGCGCTCATGCGTTTCGCCAACGGCGTCTGGGCGAAGGCATAGATATCGTAGGGGCGCACCACATCCGCCTGCTCCCGGGTCATACGTCCTTCCTCCACCAACTGCTCCAGTCCTTCCTTCACCTTTTCCGAATGGTACAGTCCCCTGAAATCCAGACATTCCAGCGCCCGGTGATAAGCCGTACCTCTGGCTGCTCCGCTGACCGGCTCTTTGTCTGACATAAACCGCGGAATATAAGGCACAATTTCTTCCGCCGGATAGAGCAGGGTATCCTCATCTTCCTCCTCGGTCTGTCCCATTTTCTTCAGCTCGGATACGCTGAATTTACCACGCAGAGAAATGTCATCCTGCCACGGATAGACATAGGACAGCTGCTCCTCCAGAATCTTCGCATACGCTTCGTCTGTTCCCGGAAGCTCCTCCGGCCGCAGGAAGGCCTCCCGCTGTTCCTCCTGCAAAATCTGCCGGGTCAGTGCTTCTTCAGTCTGTCCTTCCAGCGCCACTTCTTCTACTGCAAAGGGACTGTCTTCCGATCCTGCTGCCGCCGGAAGCACCCAGTCCAGATAGGTTCCCGCCGTGGAAATCGTCCGGAAGGACAGGCTTTTCTGCTTTTTCTCCTCCAGCTTTGCCGCGCTTCCCAGGAGAATCAGCTTTTCCTTCGCTCTGGTAAATGCCACATAGAGAACCCGCAGCTCCTCGCCCAGCATCTCCAGATCCAGGGCCTTTTGCAGAACCCGCTTGGGAAGCGAAGCGGTACGGGTACGCATCGCCGCGTCCACCCAGTCTACGCCCACGCCCAGCTCCGGGTGAATCACCACCCGGCTCCGAATGTCCTGGCGGTTGAAGCTTTTGCCCAGGCCGGCCACAATGACGATGGGGAATTCCAGGCCCTTGCTCTTGTGGATAGTCATGATGCGTACCGCATCCTCATTTTCACCCAGAATGCCTGCCTCACCGAAATCTTCGTTATAGCTCTGCAGCTGCTCCATATACCTTACAAAATGGAACAGTCCCCGGTAGCTGGTCTTTTCAAAGGCGATGGCCCGCTCAATGAGCATCCGCACATTGGCCTCCCGCTGGGCCCCCGCCGGCTCCGCCGCCAGGTAATCTCCGTATCCGGTAGTTTCCAGAAGCTCCTCGATGAGCTCGTGGATGGGAAGAAATTCGGCGCGCTGGCGGTAGATGCGGAGGTTATGGAAGAAAGTCTGAAGTTTCTCCTGGATTTGTACTTCTATTGTGCACTCCGCATCCTTCCCTTTTACATTTTCCTTCTCTTTCTTTTCTGCATACTTTCTACACGCCTCATGAAACTTCACATCCGGATACGCGCTCTTGATCTTTGCCAGCTCCACATCCGTAAAGCCGCCAATCATGGATTTCAGCACCGCAGCCAGCGGGATATCCTGTCTGGGATTATCCACGATGCGAAGAAGATTCAACAGAGTCTGAATCTCTATCGTGGTAAAATAGCCTGTCCGGGATTCTGTATGGGCCGGAATCCCCGCCGCGTTCAACACCCGGGCATAGACGTCTCCCCAGCCCGTCAGACTGCGGAGCAGAATCACGATATCCCCATAGTGCACCGGCCGGAAATCGCCTGCGTCCCGATCCCAGACCTTTCCTTCGCCCATGATCCGGCGGATGCAATCGGCTGCCGCATGAGCCTCCATCTCCCGGTCCGTCAGTTCCGCCTGGTCGGTGTCTTCTGCCTCGGGCAGGGCATCCTTATTTTTCTCTAACAATAAAAGTTCTGGTCTGTTAATTTGAGATTTTCTCTCATTTTCCAGCGAAGTTTCGCTTATATTCTCTCGTTCAATATCATTTCCCCGAATACATTTTTCTGAGGCTGTCTCTATATCCGGCTCCGGCATCTGCGCTCCCAGATACAGCGCCGCCGCGCTGTCATAGGTAATGCCGCCCACAGCTTCCGTCATCAGCTTCTCAAAGACATAGTTCGTCCCGTCCAGCACCTCTTTCCGGCTTCGGAAATTCTTATGCAGATCGATCCGGATCTCCGTCCCCTCGTCTGTCTGGGGATAGGTGTGATATTTCTCCATAAAAAGCTCCGGCCGAGCCAGGCGGAAACGGTAGATGCTCTGCTTCACGTCCCCCACCATGAACACATTGGGGACTCCCTGCCCGCGGCTTACGCTGTTCAGAATAATCTCCTGAATCAGGTTACTGTCCTGATATTCGTCGATCATAATCTGTGCGTACCGGGCGGACAGCTCCCGCGCCGCGTCCGTGGGCACAATCTTAAGCCCGCCATCCTCTCCGGTCTCCACATCTTCCACCAGAATCTCCAGTGCCAGATGCTCCAGATCCGGAAAATCCGCCAGATTTTTCAGCCGCTTCTTCTCCTGATACCGATCCGCGAATTCCGCCGTCAGAGAAAGCAGTACCTCCGTGGTCGGCGCGGCTTTCCGAATGACCTCCTGCACGCCCGCCAAAGGCAGGTTAAAAAACTTCTCCTTCAGATCCTTCAGGCTCTTTTTCATGCCCTCCCGGAAGGCTTTGATCTGGTTCTTCCGCTCTTCCTCCACATTCGGATCCTTCTTCGCGGAAAGCCGCGCGAAGGAAAGGCTCTCCAGCCGCTCCCGGATCTCCTCATAGCCCCGGCAGGCTTTCAGCTCCTGCACCTGAATCAAATCCGCCTGCACCGCATCCTCATACAGATACGGCCCGCCCGGCAGCCTACAGATCCCGATCATCCGATACAGCTCCTGCTCCAGATCCGCAAATGTCTGGTTGACATAATCCAGCAAATAACGCATCCAAGGGCTGTCTTCCAGCGCGTTCTCTGTCTGCGCCCGATAGGGCTCCATGCACTCCGTCAGCCAGCGCTTTGGGTAGGGATAGCTGACCGCAAACTCGTAGAGCTGCAAAATCAGATTTTCAATGCCCACATCGCTCTTTCCGGTGGCATAAGCTTCCACGAACTCTATAAACCTGGCCCGCTCCTCCGGATCCTCCGCGGCGTAACGCTCCTCCAAAAGCTCCCTCACCACATCGCCTTTCAGTAGCTTCAACTCACCCTCGTCTCCGATACGAAAGGCCGGATCCAGATCAATCTGATGAAAATAATTTCGAATCACATACTGACAAAAGCTGTCGATGGTCGTAATCTGGGCGCTGTGAATCAGTGTCTGCTGCTTCTGCAGATGCTCATTTTCCGGTTCCGCCTCCAGGCGCTTCTCCAGAGCCAGACCCACCCGTTCCCGCATCTCCGCGGCAGCCGCTTTCGTAAAGGTCACCACAAGAAGCCGGTCCACATCCAGGGGCGACTCATTTTCCCCCTCGCCGCAGACCAGAGAAAGAATCCGCTCCACCAGAACCGCCGTCTTACCGGAACCGGCTGCAGCCGAGACCAGCACATTTTTATCTCTCACATCGATGACTTTTTTCTGTTCCTCGGTCCATCTGACGCTCACTGTTCTTCCTCCTCTATCTGCTTCCAGATCTCATCATCCCCAAAGATGGGAAGTCTCCGCCTGTGAAAACCCCCGGTCTTGCTGTCCAGCCCGCAGACGCCACTGTAGGCACAATAATCGCAGGCTGTCCTGCCCTTCAGCTCATAGGGGTTCACATCCATCCGGCCATCCAGCACCTCCGAACCAATCTTCTGGATCTTTCGGTTGACATAACGCGAAAGTGCCGCAAACTGACCGCTGCTGGCCACTGAGGAACCGGCCCGCAGGGAACCGTCCTTATTATAGGCAATGGGCAATACCTGGGAACGCCCCGGCATGGACTGATCAAGACGCTGAATAATCTCCGGATCCGCATTAATCAGCCCGTTTGGCTTCAGCTTCTCCAGCACCCGGGCTGTCACGTCCGCTTCCTCCCCGTCTGTATCCAGCACCGGATCCTGGAGCTGATAATACAGAACGCCCGCCGGAAGTACCTCCTTATCGGGATGCTCCTTCTTCATCAGCTCTATGGCCGCATTCAGATAAATCACCAGCTGAAGCTGCAGTCCGTGGTACAGGGACAGAAGCTGGAAAGACGTATTGCCGGACTTATAGTCGATGACCTTCACATATACATGCTCCCCGTCCTCACAGGTATCCACCCGGTCGATCCGCCCCCGGAGCTTCAGCCGCTCTTCGGGCGACAGTTCGATATTGATGGATTCCAGATCAGACACGCTGGAAAATGAGATCTCATAATTTTCCGGCGTAAACAGGCCTTTCCGAATCTGCTCTCCCAACGCCCAGACTGTCCGCTTCAGAATCCGGGCCATCCGGCGAATCATATAGTTGTTGCGGGCTGTGCTGTTCAGCACCGTATTGCCATAATCTACGGTCAGAGAGGCCAGGCACTCCTCTACCCATTCATCCGCCACCTCCTGGGGCAGGGTCCTCCAGGTATAGTCGCTGGCGTCCAGCTTCTTCGAAAAAGCCTCCAGGGTCTCATGAAAAATATTTCCCATATCCACCGGCGCAAACTCATACTGCTCCCGCTCGGATAGCTTCAATCCATACATGAGAAAATGGGCGTAAGCGCAGGCTGCATACTGCTCGAGCCTGGTCACGCTGTTCTCCAACACGGTTCCGTACAGGGCATGGGCCACGGCCTTGCCAAGTTTCGTGTCCTGATGGGCCAAAAAGGCTCCGTTCAGAAGCTGGGTCAGCTTTTCCTCGTACCGCTCCTGCTTCGCGTACCACCGGTATAGCTCATAAAACTGCGCACTGCCCCGGCCCTCCCGGTATTCCTTCAGGCCCTCTATGAGCAGCCTCACGCCCTCCCGCTCGGTCCGGGGAAGTCCATTTTCCCGCCGCACCGTCTCCTGCCGCAGCTCCAGTTCCGGAAAAAGCCGCTTCATCACATTCATCAGATAGGACGCACGCAGGGCCTTGCCGCCGCTGTCCAGCAGCGTACAGGAGAGATACAGCTCGTCCGAGGGCTTCGTCAGGTTCAGATACAGATAGAACCGCTGGATATAGCCCTGCTCCCGGGCCGTTGGGGCCAGTTCCATGCCGGACACCCGCAGCTGTTCCCGCTCCATATCCGATAAAAGCCCCGCCCGGGAGCTGTTCTTCGGCACGCTGCCCTCATTGACGCCCAGGAAAAAGAGGATCTTCACGTCCTTCAGACGGGTACGCTCCATATCTCCGGCCATGACCTGATCGACTCCGGGCGGAATGACGCCGACCCTGGCTTCCGCGAAGCCGGCCTCCAGAATCTCCGTGTATTCCCGGATGGTCAGCTTCTCGTCACCCATCAAATCCACCAGCTTATCCAGCAGATCCATCAGAATTCCGTATATCTGATGGTACTCCTTGGCCAGCACCTGGTTATTCTCCCGTTTAAAACGTTCCTCAAAGACCGCCAGTCTGCTCTGGATCCCTTTTTGGGTGATCAGCTCATAGAGCGCCATCGTCCTGGTCCGGACGTCCACCGCCTTTTTCCGCTGTATTTTCACAAAGGGAAGCAAATCCTCCGCCACCCGGGTCCGGTAACTGTCAATCTGCTCCAATTCTTCTTCGGTTAGTCCTTTATAACTACGAATAAAGCGCTCTTCCCAGCGCTTCGCGCCGCGAATGCCCAGAGCCAGCACATAATTTTCCAGCAGATCCGTCTCTTCCGGTTCCATGCCGGACAGGCCGCTCCGCAGATACCGGAATACGGATTCGTAGGAGAAATCCTGCTCTGCAATCTCCAGCAGCGCACGGATGAACTCCACAAAGGGATTTTTCAGGATGCTGCGCTTATTGTCCAGGAAGCAGGGGATCTCATAGTCCGCCAATACCCTCTCCAGCACCGGGCTGTAGCTCTCCATGTCGCCTGTAATCAGGGCAAAATCCCGGTAGTGATAGTGTTTCTCGCGAATCAGCTCCCGGATCCGGCCTGCAGCCCAGGCGACCTCTTCCTCCGGATTTTTTAAAACATGAAGGCTGATCTGCCCTTTCATTTGTCCGCTTTCCAAGATACCTTCTTCAACAAATCGTACTTTTTCTGAATTCTGCTGTGGCTTGCATTCTTTTTTATCACCATCATTCTGCGGATACTGCTGCCACCGCAGCCGGAACAGATTCTGCTCAAGCCACTGGAGCTCGCCGCCTGCCGCGAACCGGCTCTTCTCCCCGGGATGAACCCAGACAGGCTCTTCTTCCTTTACGTCCACTTCCTGTGCCAGCCGTTTCAATCCCGCCACAGTCTTCTTACTCAGGTAAAAAAGCTGGTGCTCACCCTCCACATGATAGGGGTTCTCCCGCTCGTCGATGGTCACGGTCACCATTACCTTTTTTGCGTACTGCATCAGCTTCTGCATCAGCTTATTCTGGATCGGCGTAAAACCCGTAAAGCCGTCCAGCACAATGACGCTCTCCCGGATCATCTGCGACCGCTCCGCCACCCGGCAGAGCACCTCCAGCAGCTCCTCTGCCGTGATATACTGATCCGCCAGATAGGCATGGAACGCCTTGTAAAGCACCTGCACGTCGCATAATTTATAATATAAATGAGGTTTTTCCTTACTCTTCTCCAGAAAATCTGCCAGGGCTTCCTCGGTCACCGCATACTGGGTCAGCTCGGAAATCAGCGACTTGATCTCGCTGATGTAGCCCATTTTCTTCAGATTCCCACCGAGAACCCTTAGCTCCCCCTTTTTCTCCTGGGCGAGCTTCCGAAGCACCAGGTTCTTTCCGGTTTCCTCCAGCACCTTTCCCACCTGGGTTCCGGTCTCCTCGAATACCCGGTAGGCCAGCCGCTGAAAACTTAAGATATCAATATTCAGGATACCGCCGTCCGGATGCAGCCGCACCAGCTCCTTCTGGGTCTGCATGGTAAACTGCTCCGGCACAATCACCAGATAACTCTGCTCCGGGTGCCGGATGGAATCCTCGATCACGCTCCGAAATAAAGTATAAGATTTTCCTGCGCCGGAATTACCGAAAATGAATTGCAGGGACATGGGGACACTCCTTCTCAACTTCTTTTCCTGTATTATCTCATGAATCTACGATTCATGAGCAACATTCGTCGTTCGTCAATCATACAAGTATGTTGACTCTCTTGCGCTCATTATATCATATCATATATTCTTTGCGAAAGCAAACATTTGTTCGATTTATTTTTGAACAAAATAATTCAGCGGGCATCAACTCTACTTACATTGATACCCGCTGCTAAACTATGCTGTCCATTGGACTAATACCTCATTTCTTTATTCTGTTTTCAGTTTCTTTTTATTTTAAAGTCTCATTGACTTTTTCCGTTCGATTTCTTCTGTCTTCGGTTTTTGTTTTTCGATCTTCTGTAAAGTTCATTTGTACCGGTTTGCCTTTTCTTCCTTCTTTCTCATCCGGCTTTTTCTTCTTTTTTACCGATTCTCATCGAACGATTGATTTACGGTTACCTTTTTCCTGCCTTCCGTAATTCTGCTTTTGATTAAGATTGACATCTTTCTGAAAGCTTTCTTAGGAAGTCCCTCTTAAGTCTTCGGCGGTCCGTACCTCTCTTTTCTCAGATTATGGGGTGGTTCGTTAAGTTCCTGTTGGACTGTACCTCCTTTTCTTAGATTACTCGTTCTCTATGTTAAATATAACTGGGTTATATTTAAGAAGATAGTTGAGTTGTTTTTCGCTTCCTTTCTTCTGAAGCTTTTGTTTTGTTTTTCGTGTTCCTTATCTTTAATTGTATTATAGCGGGACTTTTCCCATTTGTCAATACTTATTTTTCATTTATTTTAAGTTTTTTCTTTTATTATTGTTTTATTTGTGCAAATATTTCATTATTTTCTGATATTTCAAAGTCATTTAAAAGAACAAATGACAAGAAAGCCAGAGAGTTGCAGCTCTCTGGCTTTCATTTTGTATTCTCTCGGAATACTGCTATCATTTGCATAAGATATGCTATATCACAGCTTTCTCAGAAATTCAAGCATTCAGACGATATTTAATTCTCGTTGGACCGTTCCCCGGTTATGGAGTACTCTACCCACTCCGCGATGTTCGTGGCGTGGTCGCCGATCCGCTCATAATACTTGGTGATCATGAACAGATCTAGCACCTCCTCGCCCTTGCTGCCGCCGTCACGGATGGCGTCCAGGATTTCCCCTCTTACCTTTAAAAACAATCCGTCCACAATATCATCATCCCGGATGACCTGACGGGCCAGCTCCAAATCTTCGTCCACGTAAGCTGTGACGCTGTCTGTAACCATTTTCATGGCCGCCACACCCATCTTACAGATATGTAAAAACTGGTCGGGCAGCTTCTCGTTCATGTCGATGACGATGTCTGCGATATCTGCCGCCTGGTCGCCGATACGCTCCATATCCGTCACCATTTTCAGGGCCGCGGAAACCCGGCGGAGATCCCCCGCCACCGGCTGCTGATGGAGAATCAGTTTCATACAGAGACTTTCAATGTCACGCTCCTGACGGTTGATGATGGCGTCATTCTTCATAATTTCCTCTGCCAGGTGCAGATCGCCGTCTGTCAGAGCTTTTGTAGCATTGGAAATGGCCTTTTCACACAGACCGCCCATAGCGATCATCTGTGTATGCAGCTCATTCAGCTGTTCTTCATAAAAATCTCTCATAGCATCAACCAAACCTTCCTGAAATATAATTTTCGGTACGGGTATCCTTCGGCATGGAGAAGATCTGATCCGTGTTGCCGTACTCGATAACCTCACCCAGCAGGAAAAATGCGGTCTTGTCAGAGATACGCGCCGCCTGCTGCATGTTGTGGGTTACCATCACAATCGTAAAGCTCTTCTTCAGTTCCATACACAGGTCCTCAATCTTGGAGGTGGAAATCGGATCCAGCGCGGAGGTCGGCTCGTCCATCAGCAGAATCTCCGGCTTCACGGCCAGAGCCCTGGCGATACAGAGACGCTGCTGCTGTCCGCCGGACATACCCAGGGCGCTCTTTTTCAGACGATCCTTGGTCTCGTCCCAGATCGCCGCGTTCCGTAGGGATTCCTCTACGATTTCGTCCAGCTTCGCTTTATTCCGGATTCCGTGGGTCCGGGGACCATAGGCAATATTGTCGTAGATACTCATGGGAAATGGATTCGGCTTCTGGAATACCATGCCCACTCTCCGGCGCAGGTCATTCACGTCCATTCCCTTGTAGATGTCCTGTCCGTTTAAGGTTACCTTTCCGGTAATCTTACAGCCGGCCACCATATCATTCATACGGTTCAGGGATTTGAGGAAGGTGGATTTGCCGCAGCCGGACGGGCCGATAAACGCGGTAATCTCATTTTTCTCAATCTCCATATTTACATTTTTGAGCGCCTGGAAATCCCCGTAGAACAGATCCAGATGTTCAATCTTCATAATACCCATTTCTATTCTCCTGTCTTCTTCGCCAGCTTCTTTGCAATAAAGCCCGAAAACGCGTTAATTCCGATGACAATTACCAGCAGCACTACGGCTGTGGCAGAGGCTTGATCCACATGAAGGGCCTCGCTGGTCAGCACGTACATATGTAAAGCCAGGGTCCGGCCGGATTCCATGGCTCCCGCATACTTGGCCACCGTTCCGGAGGTGTACATCAGCGCCGCCGTCTCGCCCACGATACGGCCGATTCCCAGGATCACACCTGCCAGGATACCCGGAATCGCGCTAGGTAGTACCACCTGAAAGACGGTCCGGAGCTTTCCGGCTCCCAGTCCGAAGCTTCCCTCCCGATAGGAATCCGGTACGGAAATCAACGCTTCCTCCGTGGTCCGCATAATCAGCGGAAGAATCATAATCGCTAGGGTGAAGGCGCCTGCCAGCATGGAGTAGCTCCATTTCAGCTTTGTTACGAAAAACAGCATACCAAACAGGCCATAGACGATAGAGGGAATACCCGACAGCGTCTCCGCCGTTACCCGCACCACGCCTACGAATTTATTTCCCTTTTTCGCGTATTCCACCAGATAAATGGCAGAAAAGATACCCACAGGAACCGCCAGAATCAGCGCCAGGAAAATCATTTCGATGGTGTTGAACAGCGCCGGCATCAGGGAAACGTTATCCGAGGTATAATGCAGGGAGAACAGCTCCGGCGTCAGATAGGGTACGCCCCGGATCAGAATGTAGGCGATCAGGAAAATCAGTACGGCAAAAGTTACGCATGCTGCCAGCACCACCAGCAGGAACAGAATCAGGGAACCCGGATGCTTTTGCAGGGCATGGAGCTTATCGCCTGCCGTCTGCTTGTTAATTGCTTCCATTTCCGCCCCTCCTTAACAGTGATACGCTTAAATTGATAATCAGAATAAATACAAAGAGTACAACCGCCGTGGCAATCAAAGCTTCCCGGTGCAGGTCTGTGGCGTAGCCCATCTCAATGACGATATTTGCCGTCATGGTACGGACGCCCTTAAACAGACTTTCCGGCATCTTAGTCTGATTTCCGGCTACCATGATAACCGCCATGGTCTCGCCGATGGCGCGGCCGATTCCCAGTACAATTCCGGTCAGCACGCCGGATTTTGCCGCCGGGACGATAACCGTAAATACGCTCCGCTCCTTGGTTGCTCCCAGTGCCAGCGCTCCCTCATGGTACATGGCCGGTACGCTCCGAAGAGCCGTTTCCGTGGTTCCGATGATAGTTGGCAGAATCATGATACCCAGAAGAATGCACGCAGTCAGCATGACATTTCCCTTGCAATGGGGAATCTGCCGGAGCAGGGGAACCAGAACCATCATGCCGAAGAAACCATATACGACCGACGGGATTCCTGCCAGCAGCTCAGTGGCTGCCTTCAGGGGACGGTAGATTTTCTTTGGGCAATAGTACGCCATGAAAATCGAGGTCAGGATTCCGATGGGAACTCCGATGAGAATTGCTCCCGCTGTCACGTAGATACTGCCCAGGATAAAGGGCAGAATTCCGAAAATGTTGTTGCCCGGCTTCCATCTGGTTCCCAGCAGGAACTCCATCGGTCCGATTTTTCCGATGGCCGGAAGTCCGTTGGCAAACAGAAATACACAAATGAGTATTACTGCCAGAATAGAGGTGCAGGCGGCTATGAAGAACACCGCCTGCATAAATACTTCCTTGATACGCGCTTTCCAAGCCGCCTGTTTCATATCATTTGCCCTCTTTTGCTTACTCTACCTCGCTCCAGGAAGTAGTCTCGCCTACGTAAATGCTCTTTACCTGGTCTTTAGTCAGGTTGTCGATGGGATTGTTGTTATTTACAACTACCGCGATACCATCCTGTGCGATAACCGTTGCAGTAAGTTCTGCCGCCTCTGTGTCCTTCAGCTCTCTGGAAGCCATTCCGATGTCGCATACGCCGTCGATAGCGGAGGTCATACCTGTAGTAGAATCACTGGTCTGAATCTCAATCTTTACGTTGCCATTCAGCTTCATATAAGCCTCTGCCAGCTTCTCCATCACCGGAGATACGGAGGAAGAACCTGCTACTGTCACGCTGCCGCTTGCCTGGCCGCCTGCGAATGCCGGAGCCGCGTCGTCGATGGTGATGTATCCCTCATCGCTTACAATCTGCTGTCCCTCTGCGCTCAGGATATAATCGATGAAATCCTGCGCAGCCTCGCTTACCTCGCCCTTGGTTGCGATGTTGAAGGGTCTGTATACCTTGTAGCTGTCGCTCTTGATATTTTCTACGGTCGGCTCTACGCCGTCAATCTTCAGCGCCTTTACGGTATCGTTCAGGGAACCTAAGGATACGTATCCGATTGCGTAATCATCGCCTGCCACACCGGTCATCATAACGGAAGTATTGTTGGTGATGGTGGCGTCCTCGGTGGTGTTGTCAATCTTTTCTCCGTTGGCGTCCTTCTCTTCTACACCGAACAGCTCGATGAATGCGCCTCTGGTTCCGGAACCGTCCTCACGGGAATATACAGAGATATCCTCTTCGGTGTCAAAATCTGCTGTTGCTGTATCTGCCGCTGCAGCAGTATCCGCAGCTGCTGTGGTATCTGCGGTCTCAGAGCTTCCGCAGCCTGCCAGCATTGCTGCTGTAAGTGCCATGGTCATCAATAAGCTAACTGTTTTCTTTTTCATAATGTTTTCTCCTTTTCGCCGGGTGAACGTTTCCGGCCTCTTCTCTCTTTTCTTCTCCAGGGCGTTTGGTTTCTCTTGTCCGCCCTGTGATTTATATCTTAGTCTGCCAATGTAAAGGGTAAAAGCCAGGTTTCGTAAAGCTCATGTAAAGTGCCGGTAAGGCTTTTGTGTAAGAAAGAATGTGCCGTTGGCACATTCTCGCGCCGAGGCGCGGTTGCATCAGCAACCATCTACCACTGCGCCGAGTGCGCATCTTTGCAAGCTCCGCTTGCTTTTATGCAATAGGGGATTCCATAGGAATTTCCTATTGCATAAAAAAAGAATCCTGCCAAACAGGATTCTAAGCAGGATTCTTCAGACCGAAGAGCTTATGAAATTATCATTCAGACAAATTTGTAACCCATGCCGCGCACGGTCTGAATATACTGGGGGTGATCCGGATCCTTTTCGATCTTCTTGCGGAGATTCCGCACATGGACGTCTACAGTCCGGGTTTCTCCGGAATATTCATACCCCCAAATCAGCTCCAGAAGCTGCTCCCGGGTAAATACCCGGTTGCGGTGGCTGGCCAGAAGGTAGAGAAGCTCAAATTCCTTCAGGGACAGGAATACCGGCTTTCCTTCCATATAAACCTCCCGGGAGGTATTGTTGATGATCAGGTCTCCCGCTGTGATCTTATCTTCCGGTTCCGACTCGATTTTTTCCAGGGAGCTTCTGCGAAGCAGGGCTTTCACCCGGGCCAGCAGCTCCCGGATACCGAAGGGCTTGCTGATATAATCGTCGGCGCCCATCTCCAGTCCCAGGACCTTGTCAATTTCCTCGCCCTTGGCGGTCAGCATAATCACCGGCATAGCGGACAGGTTTTTGTCTGCCCGCAGGCTTTTCAGCACCTCAATCCCGTCTATGCCGGGCAGCATATAATCCAGCAGCACCAGATCCACCTGCATGGTTTTGAGAATCGCCAATCCCTTTTCTCCGGTCTCAGCCCGCAGAACTTCGTATCCATTTTTTTCCAGATTGTACTCCAACAGATCTAAGATATGTTCCTCATCGTCTATGGTTAATATGACTTTTTTTGCCATGATATCTCCTCTGCAATGCTTCCGTGTCTGCAAATATTTCTATACGCTTTTTAATACGGCAGCTTCACTGTAAATTCCGTACCTACGCCCGGTTTACTGGTTACATGAACGGTTCCGTGATACAACTCCACGATATGCTTCACAATGGACAGTCCCAGTCCGGTACCGCCCTGGGCCTTGGATCGTCCCTTATCTACCCGGTAGAAGCGTTCGAAAATCCGCTCCAGCTGCTCCTCCTCCATTCCGATACCCGTATCCGAGATTTCCAGCACCAGTTCATTTCCCATGGTACGGCACCTGACGGTAACGGCGCCGAATTCCGTAGCCTTCAGACCGTTGTCCACCAGATTGATCAGCAGCTGCTTGATCCGATCCCGGTTGCAGTTATAGGGCTTCAACGTCGGATCCGGCTGGAAAATCAGGCGGACATGCTCCTTGACCTTGGGCTGCAAAAGCTCCACCACCTCGGCGATCACTGCGTTGACGTCGCAGGGCTCCCGGTTGGTGTCCTGCTTGCTCTCAATCTCGGACAACAGCAGAGTATCGCTGATGAGATGGCTCAGCCGCTCCGTCTCAATGTCAATGATATCCAAAAATCTGTGGGCCATCTTCGGATCCTCAATGGCTCCGTCCTTCAGGGTTTCCACAAAGCCCCGGATAGAGGTCAGCGGTGTCTTCAGCTCATGGGTGACGTTGGACACGAATTCCCGCCGCATATTTTCCACCTTCTTCATGGCCTGCACATATTTTCGGAAATAAGCGCCCAGGAAAAATACCACAACCAGAAGCACCAGGGTTACCAGAATCGTGGAGCGGACAAATTCATTATCCATATTTTTCAGTTCACTTAAAGGCAGGGCCACACGCATGACGCCATGGAAGTCGCCGCTGTCCACCGGGACTGCGCAGTAGCAGTAGTCCACGTCAAAGGTATCTGATTTCCGGATCAGACTGTTGCTCTCCCCCTCCAGGGCCTTCTGCACCTCTTCCCGGTTCAGATGATTGCTCATCAAATCGCTGGCGCCCTGGGACTCTCCCAGCACGTTACCCTCGGAATCTATAATGGTGATCCGGATATTGTAGGTTTTCGCGTAATTCTCCGCAAACTGCTCATAGCCGTTTTCCCCGGCCACATCCTCTGCCTGGAACAAATCCCGCAGCATTTCTGCCTGAGTCAGATAGCTTTTCTCGCTCTGATGCTCCAGATAGCTGAAGCCGTTTGTCCAAAATGCGTATTCAAACGCGACTAACGCAATCATTGCCGCAATAATATAGCCTACCAGAACCTTCTTTTTCACGTTTATCCCTCTTTCTCGTCTGCCACGTAGCCTACCACGTTGTTTGCATGATCCGAAATCCGTTCAATATTGCTGAGCATATCCAGGAAAATGACGCCCCGGGCCGCGGAACATTCATTGTGCGCCAGCCTGTTAATATGCTGGGTTCTGAGATCCTCCTCCAGATCATCGATCTCGTCCTCAATCTGAACCACCTGCTGCACGTAGGCCATTTTCTCAGTCTCACGGGCCAGCACCGCCGCCTTCACCGCGTCCACGGTCAGTCCGGCGATTTCCTCGAAGCCCTGCATGGCTTCCATGGAAAAATGCAGCCCTTCGCTAATCATGGTCTGGGTCAGCTCCGCCAGGTTATCACAGTGGTCGCTGATGCGTTCCAGATCGCTGACGGTGTAGAACAGATCATTGATGATCAGACGCTGATGATCCGTCAGGGAACCCTTGCTGATTTCCGCCAGATATTCTGTCATCTTTTTCTCGTACTCATTCATATTCTGCTCTAAGCGGACTGCCTTGTCAACCCGTTTCTGGCTGCCGGTCCGAATGGCGTCAAATACAAGCTCCACGTGAGCAATCGCCAGTTCGCCCATACGAACGGTTTCCTTCAGGGCGCCCTCTACCGCAAAGGACGGAGTCTCCAGAAAACGAGCCTCGATATGGGGAAGCTCGAAGACCTCCTCCGCCTGCTCCTCCTCCCCGTCGTCCTTCACAATCATTCCGGACAGCTTTACCAGAAGATTGCCGAAGGGATAAAGAAGAAGGGTATTCGTAACATTAAAGAAGGTATGGAACATGGAAATTCCCACGCTGTTAATTTCCGAAGACGCCCAGGCCTTGTTGATGGTAAAGACCACAAACATCAGAAGGCCGAATACAATTGCGCCGATGGTATTGAACATCAGATGGATGACTGCCGCGCGCTTGGCCGTCTTATGGGCTCCCAGACTGGACAGCAGCGCGGTTACACAGGTACCGATATTCTGCCCCAGGGTGATAAATACCGCCGAGCTCCAGTTGACCAGGCCGTTGGCCGCCAGCGTCTGCAGAATACCCACCGACGCGGAAGAGCTCTGAATCAGAGCCGTAACCGCCAGGCCGGCCAGCATGCCTAAGATCGGATTCCGTCCCAGTACCCGGAATGCCTCAGAGAAAATCGGCGCGTCCCGGTAAGGGGTAATCGCACCGGACATAAAATTCAGTCCGATGAACAGAACGCCGAAGCCGACCAGGATTTCGCTCACATCCACGATTTTTTCCTTCTTGGAAAACAGCATCATGAAGGCGCCGATACCAATCAGAAGCGGAGCAAAAAATTCCGGCTTCAGAAAAGCGCCCCATTCGCTCATGGACACCAGCCAGGCCGTCACTGTCGTACCGATATTGGCGCCCATGATGACGCCTACGGCCTGGGTCAGGTTCATCAGACCCGCGTTTACAAAACCGACTACCATAACTGTGGTGGCTGAGCTGCTCTGGATGATAGCGGTCACTCCGGCTCCCACCAGAATTCCCATCAGACGGTTCCTGGTCAGAAACTCCAGTAAATGTTTCATTCTGTTTCCCGCAGATTTCTGCAGTCCGTCCGCCATGACATTCATGCCGTACAGGAACATCCCCAGGCCGCCGATAAAACGAAACAGCATTTCTACATGTTGCATGTTGTACTCCCTCCTGATATTACATTCATGATAACTTTTCAAAGTTAATTTTTTCTTTTGATTCTGTTATCACCTTATCAAGGAGAGGTAAAGGACAATCGCAGGTTTTGTTAAGTTTGTGTAAAATCACGCATCCCACTGAAACCGTTTCATATCCACACACCCGTTTTTCCGGAACTCCACTCCCTCGTCCTCCAGAAGGAGTCTCTGCTCCCTCCAGCCCGGAGCTGTTCGCCCGGCGTGGTTCACCACCCGGTGGCAGGGGTACCTGCCATAATACTCAGCCATGCTTAACACCTTTCCCACTAGACGGGAATTTTTATCCCGACCGATGAGGCGGGCGATCTGGCCGTAGGAGGCGACCCGGCCCCCCGGAATCTCTTCCACTACGGACAGGATTTCGTAAATTAAGTCTTCCTTTATCATTTGGAACAGAAACCTTTCTTATATAATTGCCTATAGTATAACACAAAACCGCCCCGGACAGGCGAAGATACTTTTCAAGGCGATTTCGGCTGGCTGCGCCGATATCCGCGTGAAAAGAAGCTTCGTCCGCCGGGACGGTTCCATTGATTCTATTGGTTCTATTAATTCAGATTTCTCTTACTCTACATCCTGCAGGGCGTCCATGTCCACCTCGCCGGTGCGGACCTTGACCACCTTATCCACATTGTATACAAAAATCTTGCCGTCGCCGATGTGGCCGGTATACAGGGCCTTCTTGGCCGCCTCGATGACCGTATCCACCGGGATGCTGCCCACGATGACCTCAACCTTCACCTTCGGGAGCAGGGTCGCATCCATCTCAACGCCACGGTATTTCTCGCCCGCACCCTTCTGGATGCCGCAGCCCATGACCTGGGTCACAGTCATGCCGGTGACGCCGATGTCGTTCATGGCCTTCTTCAGCTTGTCATACCGGGACAGCTTCGCGATAATCGATACCTTGTAAATACCGGTTGCGGATACGGGAGTCTGTACCACCTTGACCGCCGCGTTCTTTTGAGCCTCGGAAGCCTCCTCATACTCGCCCACACCCAGGTTCGTATTCTCGTTGACCTCCATGGTCATGGTGTTAGAGATATCCATGATACTGAAGCCAGCGTATGCGGAAGGCAGACCATGCTCCATGGAATCCAGTCCGACGATTTCCTCTGTCTCACTGACGCGGAGTCCGAAGACAGCCTTGATAAAGAAAAATACCAGTGTCATGGTCACTGCGGTCCAGGCCAGCACTGAGAACATACCGAGAAGCTGTTTCCCAAGGAGTGTAAAGCCGCCGCCGTAGAAGAGACCTGTCAGGGTATCATTTCCCGGCGCGCTTGTAGTAGCGAAAAGACCAACTGCGATCGTTCCCCACATACCATTCATGAAATGAACGGCTACCGCGCCTACGGGATCGTCTACGCGAAGTACATAATCCAGGAACCATACGCCGAATACAACCAGGACGCCTGCTACCGTGCCGATGACGATAGCGCCAAAGCAGTCTGTCACGTCGCAGGGTGCTGTGATAGCTACCAGACCTGCCAGAGAAGCGTTCAGGCACATGGATACATCGGGCTTGCCATAGCGGATCCAGGTAAATACCATACATACGACGGTTGCCACAGCCGGAGCTACCGTAGTGGTCAGGAATACGCTTCCCAGCTGCTCTACGCTGGTGCAGGCAGCGCCGTTAAATCCATACCAGCCAAGCCACAGAATGAAGCAGCCGAGACAGCCAAGGGGCAGGTTGTGTCCGGGGAACGCATTTACCTTTGTAATCTTGCCTTCTTTATCTTTTACAAATTTTCCAATACGGGGTCCAAGGATTTTCGCACCAATCAGTGCGCTGAGGCCGCCCACCATATGGATGGCGCAGGAGCCTGCGAAATCATGGAAGCCCAACTGGGAGAGCCAGCCGCCGCCCCAGATCCAGTGTGCCTCTATCGGATATACCAGCGCAGAAATGATGCCGGAGTATACACAGTAGGACAGGAACTTGGTCCGCTCTGCCATAGCGCCGGATACGATGGTCGCTGTGGTCGCGCAGAATACCAGGTTAAATACAAAATTGGAATAATCAAAATTCTCATATGCAGTAAAAATATCAAAACCGGGCTTTCCGATGAATCCTGCCACGTCCTCGCCCAGCAGCAGCCCGAAGCCAATCAGAATAAAGACCACCGTGCCGATACAGAAGTCCATCAGGTTTTTCATCAGGATATTTCCTGTATTCTTGGCTCTGGTAAAACCGGCCTCCACCATGGCAAAGCCTGCCTGCATCCAGAATACCAACGCGGCTCCTATCAGGAACCAGACAGCGAATAACTGTCCGTCGATTGCACTTAAAATTTCCTGGGTCATAACACTTCCTCCTCTTTTTTACAGATTATCCTGAAGGGCTCCGGAGTTGTAATACATTCCCTTCCGAATGGAACTAAAAAAGGAGACCTGAACAGCGGAATTTCCGCTTTCAAATCTCCTTTGATATGAGCAATATTATAATCAAAGATTCCAGAAACTGTCAATGTTAAGATTATCTAAAATTATTTCCGTAATTTTTATAAAATTTTTAGATTTTTAACAAATTTACACACTCTCTTCTGTTTTTCGCCTGTCCCTGATCCGGATCGACGTTCATATTTTATTCATATTTCTTTTAAAAATCGTTCAATTAGTGCTCATACCCCATTCATTTTCCGCCCATATAATAACATCATAAGATAAAGAAAAACAAAGCAACACCTAATAAATGCTTATTACCTTATTTTGAATAAACTTTTTCATAATAAATGCCAGGCAGAACAGCTGCCTGGCATCCTCCCTTTTCAGGGGCTTTTTTAATTACTCATCTTCTCTTCCCAGTCATCCCCGTAGAGCTCTTCCATGGTATACACCTTCACTACCGACTTATCCTCCACATCCTTATAGGCCGGCCACATGATTTTCACCACGCAGAACAGGGCACAGCCTGCGATCCACAGGCACACCAGCGTCACCAGGACGGACAGGACCCGGCGTATCGCCTCTCCGGTCCGCTGCTCCACCCATTTTACCCAGAAAAAGAGGCCTCTGGCGATATAGTACATGAACGGGATCAGCATGGGCATGCTGTAGCGTCCCTGGGGCTGATAATCCGTGGCATAAGAATACCAGAAGTTCAGCACGTTCGGCACCAGAATCGCCACCAGCAGACCCAGATGCCAGAACATTCGCTCCGGGTTCCCGCTGCCGCCCTTCTTCCGGTCACGAAGCTTCGCCGCACATTCGAGCAGCATACCGAGGATTCCGGCGATAAACAGCAGGCCATAACCCGCATACATCCACCAGCGCAGGGCGTACCAAAGGGGACCCAGCACGCCGATGAAGCTCTTCAGCACCGACGCGGCCCAGTCGGAATGAAACAGCATATATGCCATGGAATACCCCTGGTTCTGATAATTCTGCCGGTTCGACGGCTTCAGAATATCCATGGCGTAGTGCTCCGCATATTGATCCTGGGTCTTCAGTCCCAGAATATCCCCGTCATAAAGGAAATAATTCCGCACAAACCACCAGCCCGCCAGGAGCAATACGAGCCCCAGAATCAGAAAACCCTTTTTCCAGAAGGCCTTCCAGATCTCTCTTTTCTGCGTCGCATCCACTGCCTCCCTGCTCCATTTCAGGTGGCAGCCCAGATAAATGAGCGCCGCCGTGATCAGAAAGCCGTAGGCGTTGTAATAGGACAGGACGCAGATGGCACAGGATACCGCAATCCACACACAGTTTCTGACAGAAAAATGGTCTTCCATGCCCCGTATCACAAACAAAAGAATCATAGCCGACGCCATCAGTGCCATGGAGTCACAGTTCAGATAGGTGAACAGGAAGCAGGCCTGGGGCAGGCAGACCGTAAGCAGAGTGAACAGCCACTGGATATCAGCCCGTTCAAAGAGATTTTTGGAAATGGCCCGGACAAGCCCTGCGAAAATCACGCCGCAGACCACACTCACCAGACGGCCCGCAAGGATCAGGGAAAAGGCGTCCTTCGTCCAGATCATGGCCACGCGCACAAAGACTGCCTCCACCATCTGGGGCAGAATGGGGCGGAAGCCGTAGGTAAAGCCCCAGGAATAGTCCATAATCTCCTGCTGATAGCCCGTGGGCAGCTTGCCGTATTCCACAATGTAGTCCACGATACGGGAACGCATATACTCGTCCGGTCCCTCGTTGAAGGGCAGGATCCAGGCCCAGGCCAGCCAGACCAGCAGGATAAAGGCGAAGAAGGAGAGCTCCAGCCAGTTTTCTTTCGTAAGCTTTTTCATATATTTCAATTGTCCTTTGATTCATATTTTCTTGCGTATTATTTTCATGATGCCAGGGTCAAAAGGTCTAAGCCCACATGAGCTTGCTCATAGGTGGGTGAAAGACCTTAGGACCCGCCCCGATATGAGCATAAAAGTGGGATGATAATCCCACGATATGCGAATATAGGGTAGGATTGTGGGAGTGCGTAGCACGGAGCAATCCGTAGGCATCAAGTCGGGGGCTTTTGACCCCGACATCATTTTTATTATAACAATAATACACAGGGAACACAACCGGGAAAGGCGTATCAGTTCAAAATAGAATCCTGCTCTGCAGGATTCTCCGCCTGCGGCGGGTCGCGTAAGCGACATGATTCCATTCCGCCGCAGTGCGATCCCCCGGAGGGCTTTTTGCTCTATAGGAATCATAGCTTTCACGCTTTAATGTAACACAGTGTTTCCTATAGAGCAAAAAAAAGCCGTTCCTGCAAACAGGAGCACGGCTTTTACGAACTTTTTGAACCTTATAGTTTTGTGTATTCGACTTGTCCGGCTGCGCCGGGAGAGCGCAACCGCAAGGTCGAATAAAATAAAAGGGAGAGATAGGGCCAGTTGCCCTGTAAATAGGAAAAAGGCGTTACCACGGGAATTGGTAACGCCTTTGTTATCATTCGTTTTTTATTATGTATTATCTTTTGTTGAGATGATTCTACTACGGGGCTCCGCAAAAGTCAATACTTTCTGCCGTCGAAAAATGCCGATATTTTTTCCACATTTTCTGTAAATTGCACAAATTCGGTCGAAAAACGCCTCTTTTCGTTCTAGTCCAGCATCAGCTTCGCGCAGCCGTAGATGCCTGCGTCATTGCCCAGCTCCGCCAGGGCGAAGGCGGTGTCACGGGTGGACTTATAAGCCACCGGCTGGTAGTGTTTCCGCACATAGTCCAACAGAATCGGGCCGGCCTTGGATACGCCGCCTCCGATAACGATGACCTCCGGATCGAGAATGGCGGTCATGGAGGCAACGGCCTTACCCAGGTACGCGCCAAATTCATCTGCTACCTTCTTTGCCAGGGCGTCGCCCTCTTTTACTGCGTCAAAGACTGCTTTGGCACTGATTTCGCGGTCGCGTAAAACGGAAGGTTCGTCGCTCTTCTCCAGCCACTCCCGCTCCAGGCGGGCGATACCGGTGGCCGACGCGTACTGCTCCAGGCAGCCCCTGTTGCCACAGCCGCAGCAGCTCTCTTCGCCGTCTTTCACATGGATATGGCCGATCTCGCCGCCTGCGCCATGCGCTCCCACCAGAATCTGGCCGTCGATGACGATACCGCCGCCCACGCCGGTTCCCAGGGTAATCATCAATACGTCTCGATGGCCCTTGCCGCCGCCCAGCCACATCTCGCCGAGGGCCGCCACATTGGCGTCGTTACCGGCCTTGCAAGGAAGTCCGGTGAGTTCGGAAAGCTCTCTGGTTACAGCCTTATAGCCCCAGCCCAGATTCGCTGTGTGGGGTACGCTGCCGTCTGCGGCCACCGGTCCCGGTACGTCCACGCCGATGCCTGCGATACCGTCTTTATCCAGCTTCTTCTCTTCTATCTTGTCTAACACAGCCCTTGCCATATCCGGCAGGATAGCTGCTCCCCCATTTTCTGTATGGGTCGGAATCTCCCATTTATCCAGGACAATGCCGTCTGCGTCAAAGAGCCCCAGTTTCACGGTGGTTCCGCCGATATCCGCTCCGAAACAATATTTTTTCATTTCCCATATCCCCCAATATCTTTTTTAGTTCTTTCTTGCCATGCTTTCCTGTACGCGGCGGTACAGCTCCTGGGCCGCATTGTAGCCCATCTTCTTCTGACGGTTATTGACTGCTGCAGTCTCTACGATGATGGCCAGGTTCCGGCCCGGACGGATAGGCAGGGAATGGCAGACTACCTTATTGCCCAGGAATTCTGTGTACTCCTCGGTCAGGCCCAGGCGGTCGTATTCCTTATCCTTATCCCAGTCTTCCAGCTTAATGACCATGTCGATGGCCTGCGTCTCCTTGACGCACTCCACACCGAACAGCGTCTTCACGTCCACGATACCGATGCCGCGCAGCTCGATGAAGTGCTTGGTGATCTCCGGGGAACGGCCTACCAGGGTGTCGTCGCTGACCTTATGGATCTCGACCACGTCGTCGGTAACCAGACGGTGACCCCGCTTAATCAGCTCCAGGGCCGCCTCGCTTTTTCCGATGCCGCTCTCGCCCATAATCAGAACGCCCTCGCCGTATACGTCTACCAGTACGCCGTGGATAGAGATACGGGGCGCCAGCTGCACGTTCAGCCAGCCGATGATGGCCGCCATGAAGTTGGAAGTCTTCTTATCGGAATAGAATACCGGTACGTCGTATTTGTTCGCCATTTCCAGGGCGTAGGGCTCCGGCTCGGTGCGGGAGGTGTAGACCACGCAGGGGATATTGCTGGAGAAGAAGCGCTCGTATATCGGCTTTTTCTCCTCGTCGCTTCTGCTCTGCAGGTAGGTGTACTCTACGTATCCCAGGATCTGCACACGCTCTGTGGCGAAATGCTCGAAGTAGCCGGACAGCTGGATAGCCGGACGGTTGATCTCCGGGGACGCCAGCTTTCTGCCAGTCAGGTCGATATCCGGGGTCAGGTTTTTCAGGTTCAGTTTTTCTACCATCAACAGCATGTCTACAGTTTGTATATTGCCCATGGTTGTTCCTCTCTTCCTTATTTTTCCAGTTTATTTCGTATGTGTCCTGTCTCGGACGTTATCTCTATTTTATCATACTGTTGCAGGACGGGACAAGGCATATCCTTCATCTCAATGGAAAAATTTCCATACTTTTTCCGCAGCGGCCCGGTTCATGGACGGGACGTCGGCCAGGGCGTCCACGTCGGCCTCCCGGATGGCTTCCAGCGATTGAAAATGGCGCATCAGGGCTTTCCGTCTGGCCGGGCCGATGCCTTCAATGTCGTCCAGGACGGAGTGGACCTGTTCTTTGCTTCTTAAGGATCGATGGTATTCGATGGCGAAGCGGTGGGCTTCGTCCTGGATCCGGGTAATCAGGCGGAAGCCTTCGGAGTTGCGGTCAATGGGCAGCTCTACATTACGATAATAGAGACCGCGGGTGCGGTGGTTGTCGTCTTTGACCATACCGCAGACCGGGATATCGAGGCCCAGCTCGTCCAGTACCTGTAAAGCGATATTGACCTGGCCCCGGCCGCCGTCCATCATCAGCAGATCGGGAAATTTAGTAAAGCTCCCCAGTTCCTCGGGTCGGTCCTGTTCTTTCAGTTCCCGGCTTTCTTCTATGCCGTGGGTGAAGCGGCGCGTCAGGACTTCGCGCATGCTGGCGTAGTCGTCGGGGCCTTTGACGGTGCGGATTTTAAATTTGCGGTAGTCGCTGCGTTTGGGCTTGCCATGGTCGTAGACGACCATGGAGCCGACGGATTCGAAGCCGTTGGTATTCGAGATATCGAAGGCTTCGATGCGCTGGATGCCTTGCATGCCCAGAATGTCTGCAATCTCTTTCATGGCGCCGATGGTACGGCCTTCTTCCCGCTTGATGCGCTCCCGATCCTGGCTCAGGACCAGGGCAGCGTTCTTTTTTGCCAGCTCTACCAGCTTTTCTTTTTCGCCGATTTTGGGAACACGCAGGTAAACCCGGTGGCCTTTGCGGGCGGTCAGCCACTGTTCTATGAGCTCGTGGTCTTCGACCTCGCATTCCAGCATCAGTTCCCGGGGAATATACGGGGTTCCGGCATAGAACTGTTTGATGAAGCTGCCGAGTATCGTGCTTTTTGGTTCCCCATCGTAGGTTTTCAGGTAGAAATGGTCTCTGCCGATCAGGCGGCCGTCGCGGATGAAGAATACCTGGACCACGGCGTCCCAGCCGTCAACGGACATGGCGATGATATCTTTGTCTTCCATGTCACTGTTGGTGATTTTCTGCTTCTGGGCGATCTGTTTAACGCTGTTCAGGAGGTCGCGGTATTCGATGGCTTTTTCAAATTCCATGGCGTCTGAAGCAGCCTGCATTTTTTCTTCCAGTTCTTTCAGGAGCGGGGCGTAGTTGCCGTTCAGGAAGTCTAATACTTTCCCTATGTTTTTTCTATATTCTTCCTGGGAAATGTAACCCTGGCAGGGGGCGTCGCACTGGTGGATGTGGTAGTTTAGACAGGGGCGGTCTTTACCGATATCCCGTGGCAGCACTCGGTGGCAGGTGCGGATTTTGTAGAGTTTGTGAACGAGGTCGATGGTGTCTTTGACGGCCCCTGCGCTGGTGTAAGGACCATAGTATTTGGCTTTATCTTTTTTCAGCATTCTGGAAAATAAGACACGGGGGTAGGGTTCGTTTATTGTTACCTTGATATACGGATAAGTCTTATCATCCATGAGCATGGTGTTGTATTTGGGGCGATGCTCTTTGATGAGGTTACATTCCAGAACCAGCGCTTCCAGTTCGCTGTCGGTGATAATGTATTCGAAGCGGGCAATGTGGGTGACCATTTGCTCGATTTTTGGTCCTTTGTTGCGGCTCGACTGGAAGTATTGGCGGACGCGATTTTTCAGGGAGATGGCTTTGCCGACATAGATAATCGCGTCTTTCTCATCGTGCATGAGGTAGACGCCGGGTTTGGCGGGGAGTTTTTTCAGTTCTTCTTCGATGTTGAATTGCATGGGATAGGGCTCCTTTTATACGGACGGCCTGGGCGGAAAAATACTTTTCCCCGTTCGCCCCACATCAGGGGCTCCTTAGGAAATGTATTTTTCCGCCCAGGCCTGTCTTTGAAAGGTGTTACGTTATGCTTCTGGTTCGTTGTGCGATATGGTGGTCGGAGCACCGGCCTCCTCGCCGCTTAACGAGGACGCGGTCGGCTCCTGCGGAGCCTCCACTGGTTGGTCCGGATCCGGAAGGCCTTTGACCTCACGGAAGATCTTCATGAATTCCTTGCCGGTGATCGTTTCTTTCTGGATCAGGAAGTCGGCGATCTTGTCCATGACTTCGCGGTTCTCGTTCAGGAGACGCTTCGCTTCCTCATAGGAAGCTTTCAGGATCTTCATGACTTCCATGTCTACTTCGGCTGCAGTAGCGTCGCCGCAGTTCATGACGGTGCGGCCGTTCAGGTATTCGTTTTCCTGGACTTCCAGGCCCATGAGACCGAATTTTTCGGACATGCCGTACTGAGTGACCATGGCTCTGGCCAGGCGGGTGGCTTTTTCGATGTCGTTGGCAGCTCCGGTGGTGACGGTGTCAAAGACGATTTCTTCAGCGGCGCGGCCGGCCAGGAGACCTACCAGCATGGCGTCGATTTCTTTTTTGGTATTCAGGTATTTTTCTTCTTCCGGTACCTGCATTACGTAGCCCAGGGCTCCCATGGTTCTCGGTACGATGGTGATTTTCTGGACGGGCTCGGCGTCTTTTTGGAGGGCGCTTACCAGGGCGTGGCCTACTTCATGGTAGGACACGATACGGCGCTCTTCTTTACTCATGATGCGGTCTTTCTTTTCTTTGCCCACCAAAACGACTTCTACGGATTCGAAGAGGTCTTTCTGGGATACGGCCTGGCGGCCATTCTTTACCGCAAGGATGGCGGCCTCGTTGATCATATTGGCGAGATCGGATCCTACGGCTCCGCTGGTGGCCAGGGCGATGGCGTCCAGGTCTACGGTTTCGTCCATTTTGACGTTTTTGGAATGGACTTTCAGGATGTCTACGCGGCCTTTCAGGTCGGGTCTGTCTACGATGATACGGCGGTCAAAGCGGCCCGGACGTAACAGCGCGGGATCCAGAACTTCGGGGCGGTTGGTAGCGCCCAGGACCAGACATGCGGTGTGGCTGTCGAAACCGTCCATTTCCGCAAGGAGCTGGTTCAGGGTCTGTTCGCGCTCGTCGTTGCCTCCGCCCAGGCGGCCGTCCCGGCTTTTGCCGATGGCGTCGATCTCATCGATGAAGATGATGCAGGGAGAGTGCTTCTTGGCTTCCTGGAACAGGTCGCGGACACGGGATGCTCCCACGCCGACGAACATTTCTACGAAATCCGAGCCGGACAGGGAGAAGAACGGTACGTGCGCCTCTCCTGCTACGGCTTTGGCCAGCAGTGTTTTTCCGGTTCCCGGCGGGCCTACGAGCAATGCTCCTTTGGGGAGCTTGGCTCCGATCTGGGCGTATTTGCCCGGATTATGGAGGAAGTCTACGACTTCCTGCAGAGATTCTTTGGCCTCTTCTTCTCCGGCTACGTCTTTGAAGGTGACGCCGGTGTCTTTTTCGATGTAGACTTTGGCTTTGCTTTTACCGACGTTCATGCCCATCATGCCGCCTCCGCCGCCCATTCTGCGCATGAGCAGGGCGAATGCGCCCCACAGCAGTACGATGGGCAGGATGATGTTAATCACGGCAGACAGGATGATGTCTCTCATATCCTCGACAGGCGCGGAATATTCGACTCCGGCTTTTTCCAGGCGTTCCTGCAGCTGGTAATCCGGTACGGTACCGGTGGTGTAAATCTGTTCCCGGCCCAGGGCATCTTTGTTTTTGGCTGTAATTTTCAGGCTGCCGGAGTTGATCTCGACTTTAGCTACTTTACCCTCGTCCAGCATCTGTACGAATTCGTCGTAGGTGATGGTGTTGCTGCTGTTACCCATGCTTCCGATGTAATTCCAGAACAGAATCGCTACCATGGCGATGATCAGGAACATCAGGATGCTCTGACGATTCTTCGGATTCTTATTGTTATCTCCGCCTCCGGAGGGGCGGTTGGAATTGTTGTTATGTTCTTCCATCTTTCTCCTCCTTGTATGTCACGCTCCGGAAAATGGGTTTTATTTTCCAGACGTAACACTTCTATTATAATGTCCGGAATTGGATAAAGCAATATGGAAAAATCTGAAATTTCTGTAAACAAGTTCAGCCCATGGTTCCGTGCATGCGGATTTCATGCTCGCATGAAAATCCGCATGTATGGAACCATGGAGGGAGCGCCACGATATGAGCAAAAATGAGCTGCGACAGCAGCGGAGAGCTCCAAAGGAGCGTTTTTGCGAATGGCGCGGGCTGAACTGTCCGATCCAGCCACAATTTTTTCTTTATTTTGTTCCTCATTTCCCTAATTTTTTCGGCGTATTTCATCTGGATTTTTCCCCATCGCAGTAGTATAATGATTCAGTTATTTTTATGGAACAGGATTCTTTCTTTATTACCTGTTATCCCGCTATTAAATATCTTTTGAAGGAGGTATCGCACATGCCTGTTAAATACGTCTTTGTCACCGGCGGAGTGGTCTCTGGTCTCGGTAAGGGTATTACTGCCGCTTCTCTGGGCCGTCTTCTGAAAGCCCGGGGCTACAAGGTGACCATGCAGAAGTTTGACCCCTATATCAATATCGACCCCGGTACGATGAATCCCGTTCAGCACGGCGAGGTGTTCGTGACGGACGACGGCGCTGAGACCGACCTGGATCTCGGTCACTATGAGCGCTTTATCGATGAATCTCTGACGAAAAATTCCAACGTTACTACCGGTAAAATCTACTGGTCTGTTCTGCACAAGGAGCGCCGCGGCGATTACGGCGGAGGCACGGTGCAGGTTATCCCCCATATTACAAACGAAATTAAGAGCCGTTTTTACCGCAATTTCAATGAGGATGAGACCCATATTGCCATCATTGAGGTGGGCGGCACCGTCGGCGATATTGAGAGTCAGCCGTTTCTGGAGGCGATCCGTCAGTTCCAGCACGATGTGGGCCATGAGAACGCGATTCTGATTCATGTGACCCTGATTCCTTATATTAAGGCGTCCGGCGAGCTGAAGACCAAGCCGACCCAGGCTTCTGTGAAGGATCTGCAGGGTATGGGGATCTGGCCGGATATTATCGTCTGCCGGAGCGAGCATCCGCTGGACAACCATCTGAAGGACAAGATTGCCCTGTTCTGTAATGTGCCCAGCTCCCATGTGCTTCAGAACCTGGATGTGGAGTATCTCTACGAGGCTCCGCTGGCTATGGAGAAGGAGCATCTGGCGCAGGTGGCCTGCGAATGTCTGCACCTTCCCTGTCCGGAACCGGATCTGACGGACTGGACTTCTATGGTGGAAGCTCTTCGCCATCCGACTTCCGAGGTTCATATTGCCATCGTTGGAAAATATATCCAGCTGCATGACGCTTACATCAGTGTGGTGGAGGCCCTGAAGCACGGCGGTATCGCCAGCCACTCTGTGGTAGATCTGAAATGGGTGGATTCCGAGCTGGTCAACGACGCCAATGCGGCGGAGTATCTGTCCGATGTGGACGGTATTCTGGTGCCGGGCGGCTTCGGCGATCGCGGTATCGAGGGTAAGATCAGCGCCATCCGCTATGCCCGTGAAAATAATATTCCTTTCCTGGGGCTGTGCCTGGGTATGCAGATGGCCATTGTGGAGTTTGCCCGCCATGTCATCGGATATGAGGACGCCCACAGTGTGGAGCTGGATCCGAATACCACGCATCCGATGATTCATCTGATGCCGGATCAGGATGGAATCGAGGATATCGGCGGTACCCTGCGGCTTGGTTCTTATCCGTGTATTCTGGATAAGGATACAAAGGCTTACGAGCTGTACGGCGAGGAGACCATTCATGAGCGTCATCGCCATCGGTATGAGGTCAACAATGATTACCGTGAGGTGCTGCGTCAGTCTGGGATGACGCTTTCCGGTATTTCGCCGGATGGAAGGATTGTGGAAATGATCGAGCTGAAAGATCACCCGTTCTTCCTGGCGACGCAGGCCCATCCGGAATTAAAATCCAGGCCGAACCGGCCCCATCCGTTGTTCCGGGGCTTTGTGGCAGCGGCGCTGGAATACCGGAATGAACATCAGAACTAAGCTTTCTATAAGCGTGAAAATAGAATCCTGCAACGCAGGATTCTCGCGCCGAGGCGCGGTTGCCTTGGCAACCATCTACCACTGCGCCGAGTGCGCATCAGCAAAAACCGGGACTGTCTCAGCGGACAGTCCCGGTTTCACAGCTTATTTTTTACTCTAATCTATCCAAATTTTGAAGCTGTTTTATCTGATCTCTTTTATTGTAAATAATTGCCATCACCTGAACTTTATCATTCTCTTCATCTAATAATGCGTACTTTTGCGGAAGTTCTGACAATGTTAACATTGCTTTTTCCATTTTATCGGCAAGTATATTGGCCGCTTCTGGCGCACACAACTCACATGAAATATAATACGTAATTTCCTTCATCTGTGTCAGAGCCTGCCTGGTGATTTTTACTTCATACTTTCTCACCGTATACCCTACCTCTCCATTTTCAGTTCTTGAAATGCTTCCTCCACAGATAAAGATTCATCTCTTTTTGCCTGCGTCAGTCCGGTCTGCATGATAGTATCAAAATCTTCTTTTGATAATGTATCTCTTGTGGAAAATTTTTCCGGGATTTCCAAGGCAAAAGGAATCCCATCCCGCATAATGATCTGACGGTATACCATATCAATAAACACAGATACCGGAATGCCCAGTTTTTCCAGGATAGCCTCTGCCTGTTCTTTGATATCCGGCTGAATTCTGGCTGTCACATTTGCTGTTTTAGCTGCCATCATTTATCACCTCCTTTATTACTATTGTAACACCATGTATAGCTATATACAATACATCTAATTTCTAAATAATTTCTAAATAAAACAAGGCCCGGAACCGACACACTCCTGTTATTCCTGCAGAAGTGCGTCAGTTCCGGGCACTAATCCCATTCTCTGTATCTATTTCGCCTCAGAGGTCAGCATGATTCCCAGTTTCTGGAAAGTCTTTTCATCTGCCGCGTTCAGCATCCGGGAGGTATGCACCTGGCTGCCCCGGAGATTCGGAAGCTGGCGGAGAGCCAGATCTGCCAGCGGGTTGCTCTCTGTGCTGGAGGACAGGGCAATCAGAACCTCTTCCATGTGAAGACGCGGATTGCGGCTGCCCAGATACTCTACCTTCAGCTTCTGGATCGGCTTAATGACATTGGGAGTAATCAGAAGTACCTCCTCGTCAATGCCTGCCAGATGCTTCAACGCCTTAATAAGCAGGGCGGAGCAGGCTCCCATCAGATCGCTGGTCTTGCCTGTAAGCAGGGTGCCGTCCGGCAGCTCGATGGCTGCGGCTGTGTGTCCGGTTTCCTCGGCGCGGGCCAGGGCTGCCGGTACTACTTTACGATCCTTCGTGCATACGCCCGCATTATTCATCAGCAGCTCGATTTTGTAAGCCTCTTCCTCTTTGGATTTGCCCCGGGCGATATTGACCAGCGTCTGATAGTAGCGGCGGATAATCTCCTGTCCGGATGCCTCCCGGCAGGCCTCGTCGTCTATGATACAGTTGCCGGCCATATTGACGCCCATATCTGTGGGGGACTTGTAGGGGCATTCCCCGTAAATCTCCATAAACATGGCGCGCAGCACCGGGAAGATCTCCACGTCCCGGTTATAATTTACCGTAGTTTTTCCATACGCCTCCAGATGATAGGGGTCAATCATATTGACGTCGTTCAGATCCGCGGTAGCCGCCTCGTAAGCCAGATTTACCGGATGGCCGAGGGGCAGATTCCAGATGGGGAAGGTCTCATACTTGGCATAACCCGCACGGACGCCGCGCTTATGCTCATGATAGAGCTGGGACAGACAGGTAGCCATCTTTCCGCTTCCCGGTCCCGGCGCAGTGACAACCACCAGCGGCTTGGTAGTCTCGATGTATTCGTTGTGGCCGTAGCCCTCGTCACTTACGATAAAG
The DNA here is from genome assembly GCF_025567165.1 of Laedolimicola ammoniilytica. Classification (NCBI taxonomy): domain Bacteria; kingdom Bacillati; phylum Bacillota; class Clostridia; order Lachnospirales; family Lachnospiraceae; genus Laedolimicola; species Laedolimicola ammoniilytica. The sequence continues at coordinate 8,166 of NZ_JAOQKC010000019.1, read as the reverse complement.
GGAATATTATTCGGGTATCCCGGAATCAGGTAATGGCGGTATACCTTTACGCCCATTTTCTCCAGACGGCTCTGGAACATCTGCGCGCTGTACTGGCCTGCGAAATGGGTAATGCAGACGCTGCCCACATAGAGGTTCTTGGACTCGAAGATAGCCTTCAGGCGGAGCAAATCGGAATCGTAGGTGATTCCCAGATCGCCGCGCACCTTATTCTTTTCGATATCCTCCGCGCTGATTACGATGACGATCTCTACCTGATCGGCCAGCTGCATCAGCATCCGCAGCTTGCTGTCCGGCTCAAAGCCCGGCAGAACGCGGGACGCGTGATAATCGTCGTAGAGCTTTCCGCCGAATTCCAGATACAGCTTATTGTCAAACTGGGCGATGCGCTCCCGGATATGCTCCGACTGCATAGCCAGATATTTTTCATTGTCAAATCCTTTTCTCATGTTTTCTCCCCTGTAATTAATTTTTCATACGATATAAAAATAGTTTCTATATAAAAATAGTTTCTATTCCACAAAAAGGGGATACTGCCGCTATTCAGCAGCAGTATCCCGAAGCAGTTCTATATTCCAACTCTTATCTTAGTCTGCATAACCGTTCGGGTTCATGGTCTGCCATCTCCAGGAATCCTCACACATTTCTTCAATGCCATACTCTGCTACCCAGCCCAGCTCCTTCTTTGCCTTGGTGGGATCTGCATAACAGGTGGCAATATCGCCTGCACGGCGCGGCTTGATCTCATAGGGAATCTCCTTGCCGCAGGCCTTCTCAAAGGCATGGACCACATCCAGAACGCTGTAGCCCTTTCCGGTACCCAGATTGTAAATCAGTACGCCGGGCTCGGTCTTCTCTACCTTTTGAATCGCTGCCACATGTCCCTTTGCCAGATCTACCACGTGAATGTAATCACGCACGCCGGTTCCGTCGTGGGTATCATAGTCATTTCCGAAGACGCCCAGGCATTTCAGCTTGCCGATGGCTACCTGCGCCACATAGGGAACCAGGTTGTTCGGAATGCCCTTCGGATCCTCGCCGATGAGGCCGCTCTTGTGGGCGCCGATGGGATTGAAGTAACGAAGCAGTACCACTCTCCACTCCGGATCGGATACAAAGATATCAGTCAGCACCTGCTCCAGCATGCCCTTGGTCTGTCCATAGGGGTTGGTAATCTTACCCTTGGGGCATTCCTCGGTAATCGGGATAAATGCCGGATCACCGTATACGGTAGCAGAGGAACTGAACACAATGTTCTTTACGTTGTGCTTTCTCATCACGTCACAGAGAATCAGAGTTCCGGTAATATTATTATAGTAATACTCGATGGGCTTGCGTACCGACTCACCCACGGCCTTGTAGCCTGCAAAATGAATAACGGATTCAATCTGCTCCTTATCAAAGATGGCGTTCAGGGCGTCACGATCCAGAATATCCGCCTCATAGAACGTAACCTTCTTTCCTGTAATCTGCTCCACGCGCTCCAGCGCTTTTTCACTTGCATTATACAGATTATCTACAACTACTACCTCATAGCCCGCATTCAATAACTCTACACAGGTGTGGCTTCCGATAAAGCCCGCACCGCCTGTTACCAAAATTGACATTTGACTGTCCTCCTGTTTTCAAAGGTTAGCCTTTGCTAACATTTGTTTCACTACTATTCACTGCTAAATCATAACATGGTTTTGTAGGCGGTGCAAGTGCCATTTCCTCCAAAAAAATTGCAGCGTTTTCATAACAGACAGCTTTACGGCAAAATTTCAAGCCAGTAGCCATCCGGATCTTCGATAAAATAGATCCCCATTTCTTCATTTTCAAAGCAAATGCAGCCCATCTCTTTGTGCTTTTTATGCGCCGCTTCATAATCGTCCGCCCGGAATGCCAGGTGAAATTCACATTCGCCCAGATTATAGGGCTGCGGATGCTCTTTCAGCCAGGTAAGCTCCAGCTCAAAATCACTTACCTCATTACTCAGATATACAATGATAAAATCATTGGCTGTCTTTCGTCTCACTTCGTGCAGATCGAGAGCTTCGTTGTAGAATTTTATAGAACGGTCCAGATCGGATACATTATAGTTTTCATGAATCATCTTAAATTTCATAGCACTTCTCCTTTTGCGCATTCTGTGTTTTTTATACGTGATTTGTATTGCGGATATTCCGTGATAAACCGCTTTATTACGCTGGCGTCCTCCCAATAATGCATGGGAAAAACAGCATTGCAATCTACATTTTCCAGAAAATACAGAATTCCATCGGCATAGTGGGCTTCCTGCCTCGGATCAAGGGGAACGAATGCAGCGTCAAAGTGCAGGCCCTTAATTTTCCGGATTTCCGCACGATACGCCGAAGTGAGCCGCCGGTTATCCGCTTCCGGCTCTCCTTCCCAATACCAGTCGTTTAAGTCGCCGGCATGGTAAATCGTGCCCTCTTTCGTTTGAACGATAAATGCGACGCCGCTATCGTTAGAAAGTAACGTATCGACCCGGGTACCATGGTCCAGTTCATAGGTTTGATCGTGATAGGCGTATGTAATTTTTATATTCGACAGGTGGTTCCTGTTGCGTATATCTTTCGCCAAAATTGCCTGATACATCATCCCCATATGGTCAAGCATTTCGAAGATTTTGGGATTAAAATGATCCTCATGGAAGTGACTGCAAAAGACAATCACCTCTTTTTTTCTGTCGAGAGAGGGCAATTCACCCCTGTAATAGTCGAAAATATAGTAACAGTCGCCGGATTCAACCAAAAAGCCACTGTGGTTGATATAGGTTATTTTCATGATATCACCTGCATTTTATAATGGATCGTTTCTATAAAATTTTACAACCTTATTTTATACGTTACTACGTTAGTATGTCAACTCTGTTGACCGTTGGCGTTGAAAATAGAGTTTGATTTTTTCTTAAATTTTCCCGAATCTCTTGTTCCTTCCACCTTTTCCTCGTATAATAGAGGCATGTCGTTAAAAAAACAAGGGAGATCCTATGAAACATATTTTACGCTTTATTAAAAACCAGCCGCCCGCAAGACTGATTGTCGCGGGCTTTTTCCTGATTATCCTGACCGGAGCCTGTTTTCTCATGCTGCCGGTATCCTTACGCCCCGGCGTCCATACCAGCTTTCTGGACGCGCTTTTTACCGCCACCAGCGCCACCTGTGTCACAGGCCTGGTGACCGTAGACCCCGGAGACACCTATACGGTCTTCGGCCGGGTGATTCTGGCGCTGCTTATCCAGACCGGCGGTCTGGGCTTCACCTCCATGGGCGCAGGCCTTATGCTGGCTACCAAACGGCGGGTAGGCTTTAAGAGCCGGCTTCTTTTGAAGGAAGCCCTCAATGTGGACAACTTCAGGGGCATCGTCCGACTGTTAAAGGCTATCTTGCTTACCACCTTAATTTTCGAAACAGTAGGCGCGCTCCTGAGCTTTCCGGTCTTTGTCCGGGACTATCCGCCCCTGAAGGCGCTCGGAATCAGTATCTTTCATTCCGTTTCTTCCTTTAATAATGCCGGCTTCGACATTTTAGGCGGTGGCCAGAGCCTCATTCCTTATCAGAACGACATCCTGCTGAACCTGGTTACCGGCGGCCTGATTATCTTCGGCGGCCTGGGCTTCCTGGTGATTCTGGACGTCCTGAAAAACCGTTCCTTCCGGAAGCTGACCCTCCACTCTAAGGTGGTTATAAGCACCACACTGACGCTTCTGACTGCCGGCACCCTGGTCTTTCGTTTTACGGAGCATATGCCCTGGATTGGCGCGTTTTTCAATAGCGTCACCGCCCGGACTGCCGGCTTTGCCACCTACCCTTTAAATGATTTTTCCAACGCGGGACTCTTTGTGATGATTCTGCTGATGTTTATCGGCGCGTCCCCCGGTTCCACCGGAGGCGGTATCAAGACCAGCACCTTCTTTATTCTGATGCAGACCATGCGGAGCGCCCTGAACAAACGGCACATGGGAGCCTTTCACCGGAGCATTTCACCAGAGAATACCTCCCGGGCCTTTCTGATTACCCAGCTGTCCCTCTGTGCCGTTCTCATCGGAACCTTTCTGCTCTGTCTCCTGGAACCTTCCTTTGAAATGAGACAGCTGCTTTTTGAGGTTGTCTCCGCCTTCGGCACCGTCGGACTGTCCACGGGAATCACGGCCGATCTGCATGCAGCCAGTAAGCTGATCCTGATTTTCCTGATGTTTATCGGAAGACTGGGCGCATTTACGATTATCACCATGTGGATTGAACGGCCGGAGCAGAACGTCCGGTACACGGAGGAATCCATTACCATTGGTTGACATAACAGGTTCTACACGATCACGATTCTGTAAAACCCAGGTAATTTGCACCATAAGGAATCAGCTATGAAATACTTACAAAACTTTTAAAAATAACCTTACTTATATAAAGGGAGATCATTATCATGAATATGAAAAAGAAAAAAGACAGCTCCATCTTCGGAATCATCGGCCTGGGCCGCTTCGGCACCGCACTGGCCATCACCCTGGCGGAAGCCGGAAAGGAAGTCATCGTCGTCGATCAGAATGAAGAAAAGGTCAAGGCCATGCGGCAGTACACCGAATACGCCTTTGTATGCGACAACCTCTCCAAAGAGGCCCTCTCCGAGGTCGGCATCCAGAACTGCGATACTGTCGTGGTCTGCATCGGCAGTAAAATCGACACCAGCATCCTGACCACCCTGAACGTGGTCTCCCTCGGTGTCCCCCGCGTCATCTCCAAAGCCACCAGCCAGGACCAGGGCGCCGTCCTGGAGAAAATCGGCGCCGAAGTGGTCTATCCGGAACGCGACATGGCCACCCGCCTGGGCAAGCGCCTCATCTCCGGCAACTTTCTGGACTTCATCTTCCTGGACAACGACATCGAGATCCAACAGGTTCCGGTCAGCGACTCCCTTGTGGGCAAAACCATCCGGGAAATCAATATCCGTAAAAAATATAGTCTGAATATCATCGCCATCGAGCATCAGCAGGATACCATCATCGAGTTTGCCCCGGACTACGAGTTCCTGAAGGAGGATATCATCGTGGTCATCGGAAAGCTCCAGAACATCCGCAAATTTGAGCGGGCCTTCTCTTAAGCTCCAGTCCCAGACAGATCCTTAAGCATCCGCCTGCGGCGGGTCGCATAAGCGACATGATTCCATTCCGCCGCAGTGCGATCCCCCGGAGGGACTTTTTGCTCTATAGAAATTATGACTTTCGCACTTTAATGTAACACGGTATTTCCTATAGAGTAAAAAATATCGAGTGTTCTAATCCAACTCTTAAGTTGGTTCAGAACACTCGATATGCTTGCGCTTGCTACTCAGGACACTTAGCGATTATCTTTTCACCATCATCTACTCCGTTGTCTCCTCCTGCTTCTCAGTCCAATGGAGTATCATTTGCTCAAAATAAGCCCTGTAAACGACGGTAACTTTCAGCAAAGGACCCAATTTGGTTTTTATAAAATTCTGATGCATCTGGCTGTGGTACAGAAACGCCGTCGGTCTGAACAAATTTTGCAACTGCACCACTGTCTGCAAATATGCCGACACCAATGCCTGCAACAACAGCCGCTCCCATGGAGCATGCTTCATCCAAATGATTAAGCTTCTGAACCGGAAGTCCAAACATATCTGCCAAAATCTGTCTCCAAACAATCTCTTTAGCACAACCACCCATGACACGAATCTCACGAAACTGATGCCGTTGGCGTAAAACATCAAGATTCAGTGCCAAATTATAACTGATGCCTTCCATAACCGCACGCAGCATATCTGCATGTGTTGTTGATTTCCGAAGACCTAAGAATGCTCCCTTTGCACGATCATCCCACCATGGACTCCGCTCGCCTAAAAGATAAGGAAGATAAATCACACCATTTGCTCCAAACGGAACCTGGGCAATCTGGCTATTAATACAATCATAGATATTTTTTCCATCTCGTTCGGCCTCCAACTGTTCCCGCTGGCAAAGTTCATCCCTCATCCAGTTATAGGAAACCCCAGCTGCCTGCATGGTTCCAATTGGGAAAACACTGCCTTTTTGAATACCAGCCAGGTTAAATGTACGCATTTCTTTGTCCAATAAGGGAGCATCATCTGCACAAGCAACCCAGGCAGACGAACCCAGGCAGCAATAGCATTCTCCCTTACGTGTTACACCGGCACCTACTGTGGCTGCTGTACCGTCACCACAGCCGCGAAATACCGGGGTTCCAGCCAACAGACCGCTAGCTCTGGCTGCTTCAGCTGTAACAGTGCCAACTAAATCTACGGAAGCCTGAAGTTCCGGCATAACGTCCCTGGAAATTCCCATTGTTTCGAGGATTTCATCCGACCAGTCAAATTGATTCAGATCAAAAGCTCCTGTACCTGAAGCGTCTGAATAATCCGTACCAATCTCTCCAGTAAGCCGATATGCAATATAATCCTTGCAGTTTATTAATTTTGCCGGCCGTAAATGCTCATTTTCGCAAACCCAGAGCAGCTTGGCAAGACCTGTCGTCGGATTATTCCTCGTTCCGGTAATCCGGTAAAATTCTTCGTCGCCAATCTGTGCAGAAATCGCATCCCGCTGCTCCACAGCACGCTGATCCGCTCAAATCAATGCCGGGCGCAGAACCTGCCCATCCTCTCCCAAAAGGACAGCTCCCATCATATGCCCGCTGAAGCTGACACCGACCACTGCCCCTGGATCAATGCCATCCAAAAGCTCCCGTGTAGAATGGCAAACTGCTTTGTACCAATCCTCCGGTTCCTGTTCTACGTGATTTTCAGCCTGATACCGGGTCGGATAGCTGGCAATCACACTTTTTTCCAAGTTCCCCTCAATAGTAAATAAAGTTGCTTTGTCACCGGACGTGCCCAGATCATGGGCAAGAATATATTGATTCATATTTTTCCATCCTTTTTAACCAAGAACCGGATCAAAAATTATTTGCTTCATGTTCGGATATTCACCATTTTTCATGGATATAATCATGTTCACTGCCAGATGTCCCAGCTTATCAGGCATTTGATCCACCGTTTGCAGGGAAGGCAGCAGTTTACGCATCAACGTTGTACCACTGTATCCAACAATCTTGATTTCATCTGGAATACGAATTCCATGGTCTTCGCAACATCGCCAAGCACCCAGTGCCATCTGATCACTGATGACCATCACTGCTGTAGGCATGGTCTCGGGCGAAAATTCCTGAAGCATTCGTTCCATACATTGATATCCGCCCGTAATATACGGCTGACCCCTGTAAATGACAGCATCATCAGATCGTCTTATTTCTTCCAGTGCCTGCTCGTACCCATGCTGCTTATCCAGATAGGTCATATGCGGCACATCAGATGAAAACAAAGCCACACGCTGATGTCCCTGTTCAAACAGAGATTTTGTAACACGACTAACCACAGCAACATCATCTGTCACAATGGAACAAACACCATAGGCCGAAAGGTCACTATAAACCATTACAACCGGCTTGTGTTTGGCCAGTTTAATGATATGCTCACTGTCCTTCAGATCCGTAGAGCGAGTTCCTACAAATATATATCCATCTATACGCTGTTCCCCTAATGAACGAATATAATACTGTTCCCTTTCAACACTGTCATAGGTATTGGCCAGGATACTCAAATGATTGTTCTTAAAACATGCAGCATCAATTCCCTTGACAACACATGGATAAAACAAATTATCAATATCTGGAACCAGCACACCAATCGTTTGGGTAGAATGCGTGATCAGTCCCTTTGCCAGGGCATTGGGTAAATAATTCAGCCGTTTGGCAGCAGAATGGACCCTCTTAAGCGTCTCTTGCGAAACGCAATCCGGTTCATTAAAAGCACGGGAAACCGTGGCGATGCAAACGCCTGCCTCCCGCGCTACATCTTTGATTGTGGTACTCATGGCATGGATCCTCCTGTTAATATAAAATGAACGAGCCGCTACTTGTACTCGCGGCGACTCGAATATTTACACGATGTCCATGCTCCGAACGCTTTACAAAAGGTCCGGATCGGTTACCATCACAGCCTTACATGCTTCTGCGGGGTTCTGGACAAACTGTGTCAGTCCTTCTACTGCATCCTCCAACATAAATTTCTGAGAAATCAGGGATTTCAAATCAATCATACCAGATTCAACCAGATCAATACACAATGGGA
>NZ_JAOQKC010000018.1:0-70469 GCF_025567165.1 Laedolimicola ammoniilytica | reverse complement strand
CCGTCCCGTTTTCATGCCCGCCTCCGCGCGGGCCTTTTTCGTTCAAGAGAGCGCCGGAGGCGGTCTTTCCTATAAAGTAAAAAAAAGAATGTGCCATTGGCACATTCTCGCGCCGAGGCACGGTTGCTTCAGCAACCATCTACCACTGTGCCGAGTGCGCATCCCCCGGAGGTTTTTTATGTAACAGGGAATTCCATAGGAATTTCCTGTTACATAAAAAAGCTTCTGGATTTCCAGAAGCTTTCCAGCAGTCGATAGGGGAATCGAACCCCTGTTTTCGCCGTGAGAGGGCGACGTCTTAACCGCTTGACCAATCGACCATGTTTCTTTCGCGCTTGCGACTTGTTTAGTATATAATAGTTTCAGGAGAAATGCAAGCACTATTTTCGCTTTTTCTTGTACTTTTATAGGTACAATTTTAGGATCCATTGTGCTATTTTCTGTCTTGTAGAAAAAACAGAGCAGCAAAGTCTTACGACTCTACTGCTCCATCTCATTTCGTCAGAATTAATCCTGAGCGATGATCTCTTTTTTATTGTAAGATCCGCAGGACTTGCAAACACGATGAGGCATCATCAGGGCGCCGCATTTGCTGCACTTTACAAGATTCATTGCACTCATTTTCCAGTTTGCTCTTCTCTTATCTCTTCTACCTTTGGAAGATTTATTCTTAGGACAAATAGACATAGGTTACACCTCCTCTGATTTACTTGCTGTTTTTAAAAATTTCGGCTATAACCGCCATTCTCGGATCCAACTCCACCGTATCACAGCCGCAGGGTCCGTCGTTGAGATTTTTCCCGCATTTTCTGCAAATGCCTTTGCAGTCCGGCTTGCACAGGGTCTTCATGGGCCAGTTGACCAGAAGCTCTCCGTACACCAGCTTTGCTGTGTCCAGGTTGTATCCATTGATAAAATCGGTTTCGTCCAGATCGTCGATTCTTCCTTCCGCAGAAAGCTTCATATCCACTTCCTTTTCAAAGGAAACGTCTATGGGCACCTCTACTTCCGTCAGACAGCGGTCACAGGGAATCTGCGCCTTCACGGAAAACTCACCCTCTATCAGCAGCTTATCGTCGCCCAGATTCGTGAGTATCAATGCAAGCGGTTTTTCCTCCGTCAGGGGAAAGCTTCCCAGGCTTATGTCAAAAGACTGTAGCTCCGTCTCCACTGTCCTCTTAACCACTTTTTCTTCACAGGACAAAACATCTGTCAAATTGATCAGCATAGTTCTCTCCTAATGCACACTAGGCTATTATAACCACCCAGCAGTGGTTTGTCAAGTAATTTTCACTTACAACAGAAAATTATTTATGGCAATTATTTGGTCAGACGCTGTGTCTCACGCGCGATAGCCAGCTCCTCGTTGGTCGGGTAAATCATTACCTTAACCTTGGAGTTCGGAGTGGAGATCATCTGTACCTTACCGCGGCAGTTATTTGCCTCGTCGTCGATCTCTACGCCCAGGTATCCCAGGTACTCACAGATCTTCTTACGGCTCTCGATATCGTTCTCGCCTACGCCTGCGGTGAACGCGATAGCGTCTACACCGTTCATGGCTGCTGTGTACGCGCCGATGTATTTTGCTACACGGTAGATGAATGCATCCAGAGCTACCTGTGCATGATGGTTGCCTTCCTCTGCTGCCTTTCCTACATCACGGAAATCGCTGGAGATGCCGTCGCTCATGCCAAGGATACCGGACTTCTTGTTCAGGATATTCAGAACCTCGTTGACGTCCTTGCCCTCTTTGTTGCAGATGAACTGGATAACAGCCGGATCCACATCGCCGCTTCTGGTACCCATGATCAGACCCTCAAGTGGGGTAAGACCCATGGAGGTATCTACGCACTTGCCGCCGATGGATGCAGAGATACTTGCTCCGTTGCCCAAGTGACATACGATAACCTTGCCCTTCTCCGGGTCAAGCTCAGCAAACTTCAGAACCTCGCCGGATACGAACAGATGGCTGGTGCCATGGAAGCCGTAACGACGGATGCTGTATTTATCATAGTACTCATAGGGGATTGCATAGAGGTATGCCTTCTCCGGCATCTTCATACCGAATCCGGTATCCCATACTGCTACGTTCGGGGTTCCGGGCATAGCTGCCTCGCATGCTTCGATACCCATCAGGTTTGCCGGGTTGTGCAGCGGTCCAAGGTCGAAGCACTCGCGGATTACGCGCTTTACGTCCTCGTCAACTACGATAGAATCGCTGTAAACCTTTCCGCCGTGCAGAACGCGGTGTCCGACTGCAGAAATCTCCTTGGTATCCTTGATTACACCGTACTCCGGATCTACCAGCGCCTGCATTACCAGCTTGATTGCATCGGTATGTGCCGGCATAGCCTGCTCGATTACCATTTCCTTGCCGTTTGCCTTATGTGTCAGCTTGGAACCTTCGATTCCGATTCTCTCGCAGAGACCCTTTGCCATTACGGACTCATTCTCCATATCGATCAGCTGATATTTCAGCGAGGAGCTTCCGCAGTTGATTACTAAGATTTTCATAGCTATGTATTCTCCTTAATTCTTATTTACCTTCAGTAGCACTCGTGAGCAAGCTCACTCATGCGTGGGCTTCGCCCTATGTCATCTGTCAAAAACTCATCTGCTCATGCAGGCATGACATCTGAGTTTCCTCCATCTGACGCACTGCTCATTGCCTTCGCGATTATTTTACGATCTCACCAAATACCTCGCGTCCGCAAGCTGCTGCGTTGGACTCGTCGGTATCGATGTGCATAGCCAGAGCGTACTTCGGGCTTACACGAACAACTACATCGCCGAATACCAGGCTTCTGCCCTCGGTATCAATCTTTACAGATACAACATCCTTATCCTTTACGCCGAGCTTCTCAGCATCTTCCGGAGTTGCATGGATATGACGCTTTGCTGCGATTACACCTTCCTTCAGCTCAACCTCGCCTGCCGGTCCTACCAGCTTACATGCGCCGCTGCCTGCGATGTCGCCGGACTCACGGATCGGAGCGTCTACGCCGATGGAACGCGCGTCTGTCAGGGACAGCTCTACCTGTGTCTCCGGACGAACCGGTCCCAGGATGGAAGCCTTCATCTCTTTCTTGCTTCCTACGATGGTTACCTTCTCTTCGCAGGCAAACTGACCCGGCTGGGACAGATCCTTCTTCTTGGTCAGCTCATGACCCTTACCGAACAGGGTCTCCAGATCCTCCTGTGTTACATGTACGTGGCGTGCTGAGGTTTCAACAACAAATTTCATGATACATTCTCCTTTTCTTATAAATAATTTATTACAGTTCTATGAGCCGACAAAAGTTGCCCTTCGCCGGCTCACAGTACATTTCACAATGTACACCATAATTCTATCTCCATTTTAGGTGCTTTCGCCATATTTTGCAAGCCCTGACAGGAAATAATTTGTACTTTTAAGGGTACAAGGCTATGATTTGCAGACGATACAGGAGAAAAACTTCTGCACGTCATGCTCGCATGTAAGGGCAGAAATTTTTCTCCTGTATCGTCCTGCAAAGCAGTACCCCACGCGTATACGCGTGGGGTCTGCAAATCGTAGCCTGTCTGTCCACACTACTCTTTAATTTCTGCCACCAGAACACAGTTGGGCGTCTCAATGGAGATCGGTTTTCCCTTGGCTGTAAAATAGTTTTTGTCATAATGCACCTCAAAGGTGGTGATGGTATTGCTCTCATGGTTCAATGACATGATGTGCTTATTATCCGGGAAGAAATCAATAGCCTTCGGGTAGTCCCCGCTAATTGGCAGAATACAGATTTTCTCCAGCAGTCCGGTCTCTGTATCCACATGGAAAAGACCTGCCGTATTGTCCCCGGCATTGGTGCACAGAAGCTTCGTGTCATCTCTGGAGAACCGCAGGGCGCAGGCCGCGCTGGTGGCGGAATGATAATCGTTCAGTGTGGAAACCTTCTGAATCTCCTCAAATACCGGGTTCTTTCCGCTTCCGTCATACCTGTAGACCGTAATATAATTCTTCAGTTCACTGATCACATAGGCAAATTTTCCGCTTCTGCTGAATTTGAGAATCCGGGGCGCAGACTCCAGCTCACAGAACAGCAGATCCAGAAGCTCGATTTTACCGGTCCTGTGATCAAATTTATAAATCTTAATCTGATCCGTACCCAGATCCACCGCACAGAGATACTTTCCGTCCGGCGTCAGATTCACGCAGTTTACATGGGGGCGGAAATTTCGCTCTGCCACGCTGCCCAGGCCCTTGTGGAAAACCTCGTCTGTCATCGCTCCCACCGTACCGTCCTCATTCAGGCGCATAACCGTTACCTTTCCGTCGTGCCAGCCTGCCACAAAGAGATATTTATCATCCTTATCGGTAGACAGATAACAGCCGCGCATGCCTTCGATGCTGGCGCAGTTTAACGGAACCAGATCTCCGTCCGGCTGTACCGTAAAGGATCTCACGCCCTCATCGGCGATGGAATACAGGAATTTTCCGTTGTGGGACATTTTGATATAAGAAGGGTTGTTAATCGGGATAACCTTGCGCTCCTTCATGGTGCCATTTTCCACATCCAGATCAAAAAGATGAATTCCCACACTGTTGCCATGGGTATAAGTTCCTACATAAGCTACGTATTTTTTCTTGTCCATGGTATTCTCCTCCTTACGCTTAGCACTGCTTCAGATATCCCTTAAAAATCTCCAGCGTGTTCGCAAGCTCCTCTTCTGTCATGGCCGCCGACAGGAACATGGCCTCAAACTGGGACGGCGCCAGATAGATGCCGTTTTTTATCATATAAGAGAAATATTCTCCGAATTTTTTCGTATCTGAGGTCTTTGCCTCCGCATAATTGGTGACCGGCCGGTCGGTGAAAAAGATGCAGCCCAGAGAACCGATGTGGTTGATCTGCCAGGGCTTTCCTGCCGCCTTTACTGCCTCCTGCATATTCTCAAAGAATCCATCCGCCTTATGATTCAGCTTCTCGTAAAAATCCGGCGTCTCCCGAAGAAGCTTCAGCTGTCTTAAGCCTGCCGCCATGGCAACCGGATTGCCGCTCAGGGTTCCCGCCTGGTAAACCGGGCCGCTGGGAGCAATCAGCTTCATTACGTCCTTCCGTCCGCCGTAAGCGCCCACCGGCATACCGCCGCCAATAATCTTGCCAAAGGTGGTCAGATCCGGCTCAATGCCAAAATATCCCTGCGCGCCGGACAGGCTTAAGCGAAAGCCTGTGATAACCTCGTCAAAAATCAGAAGGCTGCCCTGCTCGGTACAGATTCTGCGCAGTCCCTCCAGGAAACCTTCTTTGGGAAGCACCACGCCCATATTGGCAGCCACCGGCTCCACGATCACCGCCGCTATCTCGCCCCGAAACTGGTCGAAGATAGCCTCCACACTATCCAGATCGTTGTATACAGCCGTCAGGGTATCCTGGGTACAGCCCGCCGGAACACCGGCGCTGTCCGGAATGCCTGCCGTCATCACGCCGGATCCTGCCTTCACCAGCATGGCGTCGCTGTGTCCGTGATAGCAGCCTGCAAATTTGATAATCTTATTCCGTCCGGTAAAGCCTCTGGCCGCCCGGATAGCGCTCATTACGGCTTCCGTACCGGAATTGACCATACGGACCATCTCGATGGAGGGAACGATGCTGCAGATCAGATCTGCCATCTCCACCTCCCTCTCTGTGGCTGCGCCAAAGCTTAAGCCCTCCCGGCAGGCCTCCAGGACGTCCGCAAGCACTTCCGGATGATTATGTCCCAGAATCATCGGTCCCCAGGATCCTACAAAATCCAGATAGGTCTGGCCGTCCGCGTCTGTCATGTACGCGCCCTTTGCCGACGCGATAAACCGGGGTGTTTCACCGACGGAGCCAAAGGCCCGCACCGGGGAATTTACTCCTCCTGGGATATGTTCCATTGCTTCTGCAAAAAGTGCTTCTGATCTGCCCATTAACCAATTCTCCCTTCATCCATAAAGCCTGCAATCTCTTTTGCGAAATAGGTCAGGTACAGATCTACACCTGCCCGGTAAGCGCTTGCCGCTGTCTCACAGATAATGGACGCCTCGTCAATGTAGCCCAGGGACGCGCCTGCCTTAATCATGGCGTATTCGCCGCTGACACTGTAGGCTGCCACCGGAAGCACGATACTTTCCTTTACCTCCGCAATCACATCCAGATAGCTCATGGCAGGCTTTACCATGATGATATCCGCGCCTTCCTCCACATCCAGCAGAGCTTCCTTCACGCCCTCCCGGCGGTTGTGGTAATCCATCTGATAAGACTTCCGGTCGCCGAAGGCCGGAGCACTGCCTGCCGCGTCGCGGAAGGGACCGTAAAAGGCGGAAGCGTATTTTACCGCATAGGACATAATCGGAGTTTCCACATAGCCATTGTCGTCCAGGATAGAACGGATAGCCGCCACACGCCCGTCCATCATATCGGAGGGCGCTACCATATCCGCGCCTGCCTGCACCTGGGACAGGGCAATTTTCGCCAGATACTCCAGGGTTTTATCATTGTCCACGTATTCTCCGTGGAGAATGCCGCAGTGACCATGGGAGGTGTACTCGCACATACATACGTCGCCGATACAGTACAGATCCGGAAACTGTTTCTTAGCCTCCCGGAACGCCTTCTGTACAATTCCGTCCTCTGCGTAAGCGCCGCTGCCGCATGCGTCCTTATGATCGGGAATTCCGAAAAACATGACGCTTCCCACGCCGGCCTTCGCAAGCTCTTCCAGCGCATAGGGAAGCTGATCGATACTGTACCGATACTGTCCCGGCATGGTCGGAATCTCTTCCCGGATTCCCGTTCCTTCTTTTACAAACATCGGGTAAATCAGGGAACTCTTATCCATTCTGGTCTCCCGTACCATTTTCCGTAACTGGACGCCATTGCGAAGGCGTCTCGGTCTGATGTTCATATCCATTACTTTTCGTCTCCTCTTTTGTTTCTATCTTTTTCTCTGTTAGCAGTATAACATATCTATCTCGAAACGGATCATCTTTTTCACATTTTGATCAGAAGCTCCCGGACTTTTTCGGTCGCTTCCCGGGCAAGCCGGTGATTCGTTCCTCCGGCCGTGATACCGGCCGTCACGCCGCCGCCCTCCGCGATTCCCGGAAAATAAAAATCACAGCGGGTGCGATCATCCGCGCAGTTCACCGGAATGTTTCGTTTTCTGCAGGCGGAACATACCGCCTCATTGACTGCACTGTCATCCGCAGCCGACAGTACGAACAGGCTTCCCTCCAGAAATTTTTCTGCTTCCTGGCTCCAGCAAGCCTGCTGCCAGTGAAGTACTCCCTCTTCAGCCCATGTTTTTATGGCTTCCGTAGCCTCCGGCGCAAGAACCGTAATCCGCGCGTCAAAGGACAGCAACGTCCGAATCCGCCGCTCCGCGATGCGGCCCGCGCCTACCACCACGATTTTTTCCTGTTCCAGATCCACAAACAGTGGAAAATAGCGACTCATAATGTATCCTCCCCGGGTATTCTGCCAGTATCATAACACAACCTTTCTTTTTTGTGAACCTTGTAAAAGAATCCTGCTTTGCTTTTTACCAAAGCCGTGTTTTCTTTTAACATTCTCCTTATTCTTTCAAACGCATCCGCAGAAACCGTCTTTTCAACTGCGTCAGGTTCAGCGGGAACAGCGGATAAATGTAGCTCTTCCCGGCCACCGTTTTATTACCAATGATGGCGGTCATAGTCAGGATTATCCCTGCGATATACCCCCAGAGATTGAACGCTGCGGTCAGCACCAGCAAGATCAACCGCATGAATTTCAGGGCGTAGCCCAGCTCATAGCTGGACTGGGTGTAGTTGGCGATGGCCACAAAGGCCATGTACATCATGATTTCTGCGTTAAACCAGCCGGAATCCACAGTGAACTGCCCCAGGACGATACCGGCCACCACGCTTAAGGGCGTACTCAGCATACTGGGGGTATTGATAGCCGCCAGGCGCAGACCGTCGATGGCCAGCTCCAGCATCAGAAACTGCCAGACCACCGGGATGTTCACCGTGTCCTTGATGACGATAAAGGCCAGCCATTTCGGAATCCAGTCCGGATTCTGATACAACAGCAGGAACGTCGGCGTCAGAAGTAACGTAATAATCGCAATGATAAACCGGGACAGCCGAAGGTAAGAACCGGTCACCGGGGGAAAGTAGTAGTCGTCCGCTTCCTCAATGATGTCGAAAATGGATGTAGGCACAATCATGGCCTGGGGCGAATTGTCCACCAGAATCACGATGTTGCCTTCCAGGATAGCCGCCGAGGCCGTATCCGGCCGCTCGGTGAATTTGAATTTCGGGAAAGGATTGAACCATTTCCGCTCATAGATGCACTCAGCCAGGCTCTCCTGGTTCATGGTCAGGGAATCCACCTGAATGGCGCTGATGCGGCCTTTCAGCTCCCGCAGGAGCTTTCGGTCCACCCGCTCGTTCATGTAACAGAGGACGATGTCCGTCCGGGAAGTCCGGCCTGCCGTCATTATTTCCATGGAAAGGTGAGTGCTTCGGATACGTCTTCGAATCAGGGCCGTGTTGAATACCAGGGTCTCCACAAAGCCGTCCTTGGAGCCCCGGAGGGCCTTGTCCTTGGAGGGCTCATCCACACTCCGCATGGGATAGGAACGGCAGTCCAGGCCAATGCAGGCGTCGTAGCCGTCGATGAACAGGCAGGTAACGCCGGACAGGAGGCTCTTCAGGATCTCGTCCAAGTTTTCCATGGCTGAGACCTCCACGTAAGGAACCACATGGGCGGCCATCTGCTGTGCGGTCATGGGAAGCTCCTCTGGTTTCAACTTGTAAAAAAATTCCAACAGTTTTTCCATGACGGATTCCTCCAGAAATCCATCAATAAAATAGATACATGCGTCCCGGCCGCCGGTCTGGACGCCCTTTCTTATGATATCGAAATTCGTATCGAGATTCAGGATTTCGTCCAGGCGGGATGTATTTTCTTTTAATCGGGCAGACAGTTTTTCACTCATACAGGTACCTCCGTATTTTTCTACGCCTAGTATTCCTCTATTTTCCAAAACTATGCTTTTATACCGGGACTTTTCGTGCTATAATCAACTCATATTACAGATTTTTATGAGGAGTTTTTAGAAATGGAAAAGAAAATTTTATTTGTGGATCTGGACGGAACTCTGCTGGACGACAATAAGGATATCACGCCCGGGAACCTGGAAGCTATTCAGAAGGCTGCGGATCAGGGACATGCCGTGGTCATCACCACCGGCCGCCCCTTATACAGCACCATTTTTCAGCTGGAGAAGCTTCACATGGACAAGCCCGGCTGCTATGCCATCACCTCCAACGGCGCGCTGATCTACGACGCGTACACCAGGGAGACCATCTTCCAGACCGGCGTGGACCGAAGCTACATCCGGGAGGCCTTCGACGAGGCTTACAAGTTCGGCCTGCATCCCCAGACCTACTCCGACCACGGCGTACTCTGCGAGCGGGAGGATCCGGAGATTCAGTATTATGCCAAGTCCACCCTGGTGACCTACGAAGTGCTGGAGGACGTCACCAAGGCCATCACCTGGGATCCCATCAAGCTACTGTTCATCGACCTGCACGACCGGGAGAAACTGGAGAAATTCCGAGAACACATGGTTCCCTGGAGCAAGGCCCACCACATCGATATGTTCTTCTCCTGCGATCAGTATCTGGAGTTTCTTCCGGAGGGCATCAATAAGGGAAGCGGCATCCGCTGGCTCTGCAATTATCTGAACGTGCCCATCGAAAATACGCTGGCCGCAGGCGACGCAGAGAACGATATTGCTATGCTGCAGGCTGTCAAGACCCCCTGCGTCATGAAGAATGCCCGCCCGGAGATGTACCCCTACGGCGTCTATATCACTGAGAATGACAACAACCATTCCGGAATTGCGGAAATTATTCAGAAATTCATGCTGGATTAAATTTTTCTGATCCGTCGCAGTGCGATAATATTTTTTTACGTAATAGAGGATTCCATAAAAAAGCTCCGACGATGCGGTGCCTTCCCGCCTCTGTCGGAGCTTTTCTCTGTTCTCTTATGTTCGCTTATTCTGTTTTGGTATAACCGCCTGCTTCCAGTGACTGACCGGTCTTCTCCAGAGAGATTCCGTCCGTACTACCCTCCACCTGAAGCAGTCCCTGCTCAGCCAACTTCGCCACCGTGTCCCCGGAGGTATCAATGGCGATCTGGATGGTATATACACTGTCCGTCGTGGTTCCGGTACACTCCACGCCGTCCACAGCCTGGTAGGATTCCACCAGGGAATCATAGGCCTCCACCATTAGCTTCTGAGTGTCCTCGTCAAAGGCCGCCATATCCATGCTGATGGTTTCTTCCATCTTCTCCACACTGTCGCCCCGGGCCTCCAGCTTCATGGTATCGGTCATCTTCAGGCCATCATTCTCCTGTTCCAGCGTATATACAACACTCTGCTTTTTCCCTCCACAGGCTCCCAGCGTCAGGGCTGCAGCCAGCAGCACAATCAGACAACGTCCTCTTTTCATGTGATCTTCCTCCCGTCTTTTCCTTTTGCAAGCTGGGATGATTATACCACGAACCGCCGGAAATTGCCATGGATAACTTTTCCTTTTTTACTTTCTCCTATTCTCCTGTGGAGGCCTCGAAGGTCACGTCTTCGAACACCGGCAGATAGGGCGTCAGATCCTGACCGTCCCGCTCGTTGAACCACCACTTGGCCTCCACGGCAAAGGATACCCCCACCTCTTTCGCCAGATCAAGGCAGAGCTTGTTGCGAAGTCCGGTTCCATCGTAGATTTTGCTATTTTTTCTCTTATTCTGCCGGTTCTTCAGGGATAAACACCCGACGATTCACCACATACTTCTCGGCCTTCGCCTTCTCTTTCGCCTCTTCCACAAAATAATCCTGGGAACTTAAAATTGCTTTGCCCCGTCGATCCACCTTCTCGTAGGTGTCGTCCGGCTGCAATACATGAGCCTTCACATTGTCCTTCAACTCGATATCCAGGATATGAATGACCTCCTCCTTCAGCTCCTCCCGTTCGATGGGGAACATGATCTCCACACGCTTCTCCAGATTTCGCGGCATCCAGTCGGCGCTGGCACAGAACACATCCTCCAGGCCGTTATTATAGAAATAGAAAATACGGCTGTGCTCCAGGAAATTGCCGACGATGGAGCGCACATGAATATTCTCGCTGACGCCGGGAATGCCCACCTTCAGGCAACAGATTCCCCGGACAATCAAGTCAATCTGTACGCCTGCTGCGGACGCCTCATAGAGGGCCACAATCACATCCCGGTCGCACAGGGAATTCATCTTCGCGACGATCCGGCCCTCGCCTCCGTTTTTCGCATGCTCCTTCTCTCTCTGGATTAGAGCCAGCAGCCGATCCTTCAGCCACAGCGGAGCCAGGGACAGCTTGTTCCAGCCCTCGGGCTCGGAATAACCGGAAAGCATATTGAAGACTGCCGTAGCGTCCTCGCCGATGGGCGCGGAGCAGGTCAGAAGTCCCATATCTGTATACAGCTTTGCCGTGGAATCGTTGTAGTTACCGGTTCCCAAATGGACGTAGCGGCGGATGCCGTCCTCTTCCCTGCGCACCACCAGGGTAATTTTACTGTGGGTCTTCAGGCCCACCAGACCATAGATAACATGGGCGCCTGCCTTCTCCAGCATCTTCGCCCAGATAATATTGTTTTCCTCATCGAAGCGGGCTTTCAGCTCCACCAGTACGGAAACCTGCTTGCCATTCTCCGCCGCCTGGGCCAAGGCCGCGATAATCGGGGAATTGCCGCTGACACGGTACAGGGTCTGTTTGATGGCCAGTACCTTCGGATCGTTGGCCGCGTCCTTCACAAACTTCACCACCGGATCGAAGGTCTGGTACGGGTGATGTAGAAGGATATCACCTTTGCGGATCTCGTCAAAGATATTGCAGTCCACAGGCAGTTCCTTCACCGGCGCGGGTATGTGCTTCGGGATCTTTAAGGAATCAAAGCCCTCCATGCCGTACATTTTCATCAGAAAGGTCAGATCCAGCGGGCCATTGATTTTATACAGAGCCTGCTCTTTAATATCCAGCTCCTTAGAGAGAATCTTCAGGAGACGTTTGTCGATCTTCTCCTCCACCTCCAGCCGGATGGCCTCGCCCCACTGACGTTTCTTCAGCTGCTTCTGAATCTCTTTTAACAAATCCGCAGCCTCGTCCTCGTCGATGGTCAGGTCGGCGTTTCGCATGACGCGATAGGGAGACGCGCTGACGATATCGTATTTCAAAAACAACTGCTGCATATTCCGCTCGATGATTTCCTCCAGCAGAATCACATTTTTCGTGCCATCCTCGCTGTCTGGCAGCCGCACGATACGGGGCAGTACCGAGGGCACCTGCACAGTGGCAAACTCCAGTTCGGCGTCCTTCTCACCCTTTTTCTGAAGCAATGCGCCGATATTCAGGGTCTTGTTGCGAATCAACGGGAAGGGACGGGAGGAATCCACAGCCATGGGGGTCAGCACCGGATAGACATTATCCCGGAAATAGCGATCCACATAACGGGCCTCTTCTTTGGTCAGAGCCTCATGCTCCTGAATCACATGGAGCCCATTCTGCTTTAAAGCAGGCAGCAGGGAACGGGTATAGGTAGAATACTGGAGACTCACCAGGCCCCGTACCTCTTGCGTAATCGCCTCGATCTGCTCCTCCGCAGTCATACCGGCGATATCTTTTTTCGTGTAGCCCGCATGTACCATATCCTTTAAGGAGGCCACCCGGATCATAAAGAACTCGTCCAGATTGGACGCGGTGATGCTTAAAAATTTCAACCGTTCAAAAAGCGGAATCGTTTTGTCGCGCGCCTCGCTGAGCACACGCTCATTGAACGCCAGCCAGGACAACTCCCGGTTTCTGTAGTACTCGTGTCTGGTAAATTCTTTCTTGTCCATGCGCTTTTATACCTGCCTTTTCTGCCGGATAACGGGCCTTATACTGAAAATGGTTTCAAAGAAATCCGCCTTGTGGGAGAAGAGCCCCTGTTCCAGGGTGATATCTTCTACTGTGTCCACGACCACCAGAAGCTCCCGCTCCTTTAAGGTCACGCGAACATTCTTGAATTTCTGCTTGTGGCTGCGATCCATGGAATTGGCCACCCGGAGAATCGCGCTGATTTTCGCGATAAGCAGGTAGTCGTTTTTATCCAGGCTGCTGCCCATGGAAAACTCTTCGAAGGACACAAACTCCTCCGTATCGAACCGGATGGCATTGGCGATAATCTCCCGCTCCCGGTGGGACAGACCGATGATCTCCGTAGACATGACGATCTGATAGGAGCACTCCGCCGTATGGGTCATGCTGATATATTTGCCGCAGTCGTGGAGCCAGACCGCGATCTGAAGCAACAGCCGCTCCCGCTTGTCCATGCCGTGAATCCGCTTCATCTTATCAAAGATGGTCAGAGCCAGATACTCGGTTCCCAGAAGGTGGGTCTTGTTGCTCTGGTAGCGCTTGGCGATGTTCTTGGCCGCCTCGATGATATCATTTTCGAAATTATGGCTGGGCTTGAAGATCTTCTTACGCTCCGCGTAGTCGTAGGCCAGACCGTCGCTGATATTCAGGCCAGGTACCCAGATGACCTCCGCGCCGGTCTCCTCGATGAGCTTCCGGTAAATAATCAGCGCCGGCAGCACCAGGGACAGATTCTCTCCCATGTCGCCCAGACGCTCACGTGCCTTCTCCCGGGAGCCGTCAGCCAGAATCTTCTCATACAGGTTCAGGTATTCTTCCCTGGTAAATGACACACTTTTGGCACGACCGCTCTGATCCACCAATTGATTGATATAATCGCCCACCAGGATCATGTGCTTAATCTCGTGCTCCTTCAGATAAAGCCGCTTATAGCTTTTCAGCTCATTGTTGATCATTTCCTCGATAATATCTCCGAAATGAGTGGTCTGACTCTCGATCTCTGCCAGCCGCTCCCGGATACGCATGGTGCCCAGACGCAGGTTCTGGGTAGAAACAAGCGCATCCTTATCAAACAGGGAAATCTGGATACTTCCGCCGCCCACATCCACAATGGCGGTTCCCTTCTGGATGATCTTCTGAAAGGATTCCTCGTTGGAGGCGATGGATTTATAGCCCAGAAAACGATGCTCGGAGTTACTTAAGATCTCCACCTCCAGGCCGGTCCGCACGCGGATCTTATCGAGGATCAGAAGGCAGTTCCTTGTCTCCCGGATGGCGCTGGTGGCGCAGGCCCGGTAGTCGTCCACTTGGTATCCCTTCATGATCCGGGTGAAGTCCTCCAGAACCTCGCACAGCTCCTCCAGCATCTCGTTGCTGATTTCCTTCTGGTTGTAGGCGTCCTTGCCCAGCTCCAGTCCGTGTCGGATGTAGTCGACTTCTTTCATTCCATATTTCGAGGACAGCTCCAGAATCTTCATGCTCACTTCATAGGATCCGATCTCGATGGCCGCAAATGTGACAATCTGCATACTTTTTTACGCCTTTCCTGTACTTCCGTGTCCGCCCCGGTCCGCATGGCCGAGAACTTCAGTCTCTTCAAAGATAAGCTCCGGCTGATGCTCCATAATCCGGAACTGACAGATCCGGTCATTGACATGAATCTCCGTGTCACGCATGGCGATAACCGGCATAAACCACTGGTCGTTGTCACCGCAGTAAGTCTCGTCGATAACGCCCATATGGTTGGTCTGAATTACGCCGAAATTCTTATAGGTGCTGCTGCGCGGCACTACATGAGCCTCGTAGCCTTTCGGCAGCTCCATGGCGATTCCTAAGGGAATCAGCTTAAACTCGCCCTTTTTCAGGGTCACATCCTCGGCGCTTCTCAGATCCACCCAGTCGGACTTGCCGCCGATGTAGGCCAGCTTTTCGATTTTATCGGTAAAATATTTGATTTTGATGGTCTTTGTCATTCTACTGCTGTCTCCTCAAGTCCTTTTTTCAGAAGGGCCAGGGCTGCCTGCACGGTGCTTTCCCGCACCTCTGTACGATCGCCCTCAAAATGGTGCTCCTCCACATACATCTGTCCCCGGACAGATACGGCGATGTATACAAGACCTACCGGCTTCTCCTCAGTTCCGCCGTCCGGGCCCGCAATGCCGGTGGTGGCGATAGCAGCATCCGCGCCACTTGCCAGAATGGCGCCCTTGGCCATCTCACGGGCTGTCTTTTCGCTGACTGCGCCGACCTCCTTCAGCGTGGTCTTCTTCACATTCAGAAGCTTTCTTTTGGCCTTGTTGGAATAGGTAATAAAGCCCTGCTTAAATACCTCGGACACGCCCGGTACATCCACCAGCCGCGCAGCCACCAGGCCTCCTGTACAGGACTCTGCTGTCGTTACGGTCAGCTCATCTTCCTCCAAAAGCTTTACGACTTCCTCTGCAAGCGTCATCTTTTGCTGCTCTCCCATGTTTAAATATCTCCTTCCAGAAGTATTCCTTTATTTTTCGCCAGGTAATCAACCAGTGATACCACGGTCAAAATCAGTGCCACCCAGGTCACAATCGTTGTAATCGTCGTAAACACGCCGCCAAGATCCAGAATCAGAAGGATAATCATAATCATCTGGAATGTGGTCTTGAACTTGCCCCAGTAGCTGGCCGCGATGACCACGCCGTTGTCGGATGCAATCAGGCGGAATCCGCTGATAATGAACTCTCTGGAAATGATTACGATGACCATCCAGGCTGCCAGACGGTTCATTTCCACCAGGCAAATCAGGGCGGAGCAGACCAACAGCTTATCAGCCAGCGGATCCATGAACTTTCCGAAATTGGTCACCAGGTTATATTTTCTTGCAATCTTGCCGTCCAGAAGGTCGGTCAGACTTGCCACGATAAAGATACCGACGGCGATGTATTTGGAAGCAGCACCGCCCAGGTCAGTCAACATAAATACTACAAAAAACGGAATCATCAACACGCGCAGTGTGGTTAATTTATTGGGTAAATTCATTCTGCCAATTCTCCTATCAAATCATAATCTACAGCTCCGGTGACGCGCACCTTCGCGAAGTCGCCGCTCATCAGGGTTTCGTCGGTGTTCAGGAACAGGTAACCGTCCACGCCCGGCGCGTCCTTATAGGTGCGGCACACGTAAGCATTCTCATCAGCCACCTGACCCTCTACCATAACCTCCAGAATCCGGTCTGTCATGGCGTCGGCCTTGTCAAAAGCGATCTCCTGCTGCAGCTCCATCAGTTCCGCTCTCCGGTCTTCCTTGACCTCCTCCGGGATCTG
Organism: Laedolimicola ammoniilytica; assembly: GCF_025567165.1. Taxonomy (NCBI): domain Bacteria; kingdom Bacillati; phylum Bacillota; class Clostridia; order Lachnospirales; family Lachnospiraceae; genus Laedolimicola; species Laedolimicola ammoniilytica. The sequence continues at coordinate 54,230 of NZ_JAOQKC010000018.1, read as the reverse complement.
GTCAGCCATAGTTGCCGCCGGAGTATCCTCCTCCGGAGAATAGGTAAAGACACCTAACCGATCGAACTCGCAGTCATCCACGAACCGCATCAGTTCCTCGTGATCTTCTTCTGTCTCCCCCGGGAAACCGGTAATCAGGGTGGTGCGCAGGCAGATATCCGGAATCTCCTCCCGGAGCCGTCCGATGATATTTCTCAGATCCGCCTGGGTGGTTCTTCTTCCCATGCGTTTCAGGATCCGATCGGAGGCATGCTGAATCGGAAGATCCAGATAATGACAAATCTTCGGTTCTTCCTTCATAACCTGAATCAGCTCTTCGGTGATCTCCTCCGGGTAGCAGTACAGTACGCGGATCCACTGGATACCGCCGATCCTGGCCAGCTTCTTTAAAAGTTCCGGCAACTTCTTTTCGCCGTAAATGTCTTTTCCGTAGAGGGTAGTCTCCTGGGCTACCAGAATCAGCTCTTTGACGCCGCCCTCGGCCAGCCCTCGGGCTTCCTTTAAAAGCTGCTCCATGGGAACGCTGCGGTAATTGCCCCGGACCTTGGGAATGATACAATAGGTACAGTGCTTGTCACAGCCCTCCGCAATCTTCAGATACGCGTAGTGGCCGCCGGTAGTCAAGGTTCTGGCCCCTTCCTGCTCCGGTACCAGACGGTCGATGTCCTCGAAATGAAGCTCTTTCTGACCCTCCAGAACCTTCTCTACGGTCTCCACGATGGCATCGTAGGTGGTGGTTCCGAGGACCGCGTCTACCTCGGGGATCTCGTCTACGATCTCCTGCTTGTAGCGTTGAGCCAGGCAGCCGGCCACAATCAGGGCCTTGCAGCTTCCCTCTTTCCGGTACTCTGCCATTTCCAGGATGGTGTTGATACTCTCTTCCTTGGCGTCATTGATAAAGCAGCAGGTGTTCACTACAATCACATCTGCCTCGGTCTCATTGTCGGTAAAAGAAAAGCCATTCTTGCCCAGAAGGCCAATCATTACCTCGGAATCCACCAGATTCTTGTCACAGCCAAGGGATACAAATAAAATTTTCATAAATCAATCTCTTTCATTATATTTACTATTTCTGATACCGCAATAGGTTTGCGGTACAATTAACGGAAGCTTAACCTGCCCTTAACAAAGCGTTACACTTTTCCCTTCCCGGGCAGCTGCGCCAGCACAATCGCCGCGAACATCAGGACGCAGCCAAGTACCTCGCGGCCGCTTAAGGTCTGATGCAGAATCACAAGTCCCGCCAGCACCGATACCACCGACTCCAGGCTCATAATCAGGGAAGCCACGGTCGGATTCAGGTCCTTCTGACCCACGATCTGCAGGGTATAGCCCACGCCGCTGGACAGAAGTCCCGCGTAGAGAATGGACTGCCAAGCCATCAGAATATCCGAAAAATTCGGCTGTTCCAGCACCAGCATCCCGACGCCGGCCGCGATGCCGCAGACAAAGAACTGAATGCAGGACATCTTCACACCGTCCACATAGGGCGTAAAATGATCAATGATCAGAATATGTGCCGCAAACAGGAACGCGCAGATAAACACCAGAATATCTCCGGTTCCAATCTGCAAAGTCTCTGTAATACAGAGACAGTAAAGTCCACCCACAGCCAGAATCACGCCAATCCATACATTGATGCCGCAGCGCTTTCCAAAGAAAAGCCCCGCGATGGGCACCAGCACGATGTAGCAGGCTGTAATAAATCCGGCCTTTCCCACAGTCGTAAACAGGAGACCATACTGCTGAAAGGCACTGGCAAAGCAGAGGGCCAGGCCGCAGAGAATACCGCCCTTAATCAGGATCTTTTTATTCTCCGGCTTTTTCTCCTCCAGCCGTGCTTCTTTACTCTTCTGCCGATCCATAAAGGCTATCACCGGCAAAAGCGCCACTCCGCCGATCAGGGAGCGGGTACACAAAAAGGTAAAGGGCCCCACATAATCCATACCGACGCTCTGCGCCACAAAAGCAGTTCCCCAGATTACTGCCGTCAGAAGCAGCAGCAGTGAATGTTGGATCTGTATCTTTTTCATCTTGTCTTATCCTATGCCAGCATTTCTCCCACGATTTTGTTCACCAAGGAACCGTCCGCCTTGCCCTTTACCTTCGGCATCAGCTCCTTCATAATCTTACCCTTATCTTTACCGGTGGGCTTCTCAATACCAAGACCTGTGAGTACCTCCTGAATGACAGCGCGGATAGCGTCCTCGCTCATCTCCTCGGGCGCGAACTCAGAAAGTACAGCCAGACGGGCCTTGCACTGATCGATGATATCAGTACGGTCTGCAGGCGCCAGATCCATGGTTTCCTTCGTCTGCTTTATCTCTTTCTTAACCACCTCAAACTCCTCCTCCGGAGTCAGATCTGCGCGCTTGTCAATCGCTTTATTCTTCAGAGCCGCAAGCAGCATGGACAGCGTCTCTTTTCTGTCTTTGTCCTTGTTCTTCATTGCCTTTACCATCTCGGCACGGATTTCATCAATTTTACTCATTTTCATTTCCTCCTCGTTAAATGTCTGTATGAGAATCCTGCTTTGCAGGATTCTCCGCCGCAGTGCGATAAAATTTTGTATAACAGGATTTTCCTGTTATACAAAAAGGGCGCAGATACGCTATTTACCATTGTAATCGTATCCCGCCCATTTTTCAAGCCAAAATATCATTCTTGGAGAATCTCCATCGTGTTTCCGTCTGTGATACAGGTCACCGTCCCATGACAGGTCAGATAGAGATCCGCGTCCATGCAAAGCAGGGTCTTTTTCACAGACCTTGACACGTACCACTCATTCTTACAGGTAATCACAGCTGTCTCCGGGTGAACCTGTTCCAGAAACGCAGCTGAATTTTTCTCTTTAATACCGTGGTGCGGCACCTTCAGAACCGTATGCTTCAGATTCAGCTCCGGCTCCGTAAGCAACTCTGCTATCCGCTCCATTTCACTGTCTCCGGTCAGCAGGAAGCTCTGGCTACCATACCGAAGGCTTATCACCAGGGACATATCGTTATCATTTCCGCTATACTGCTTCTGTTCCGGCGGATAGATCGCAAAGGACGCCTTGCCCAGTTTTCTGTGCTCCACAGCCGTCACGCTCAAGGGCACAATTCCGTTCCGCATCATCGCTTCCCGGTATTCCCTGTACTGCTTCTTATCTACCGTATAGTCCGGCTCCAGCACACGCTTTACCTTGACCGCATCCAGAATTTTATCCGCCCCGCCCACATGATCCTTATCAAAATGGGTAATAATCAGGTAATCCAGTGTGTCAATTCCATGCTCTGAAAAATAATCCAGGATCACATCTGCCCGATCATCAAAGCTGGTATCCACCAGCATCCGAAAGTCCGCCTGCTCTATCAGAATGGCATCGCTTTTCTCCACATCAAAAAACGTCACCTTAAGTTCATCGGCCGACACCCTCTGTTTTTCCGCTACGCCTGTTGCCACTGCTGTGTCTGCCCGCTCCGCTTCATGATGATCAAAACCCAGCAGACAGCCTATCAGCAGGGCTGATACCAGAAGCAGGACTCCTGCCTGCAGCCAGTCTCTCTCTCTTATTCTTCTCAAAGCATGCATCCCTTTTCTTTTCTTGGCTTCTGTGATATACTGAAACATGTATTTATTATATTATATCACATTTTAACAAAAAATACGAAGGGAAATCTGTTTTTTATGGAGAAAATAACAAGTTTTACCATCAATCATTTGCTGCTTCAGCCCGGCGTCTATGTGTCACGAAAGGATCCGGTGGGCGGAACCGTCGTTACTACCTTTGATCTGCGCCTCACCAGCCCCAACGAGGAGCCGGTCATGAACACTGCTGAGATGCACACCATTGAACATCTGGCCGCTACCTTCTTACGTAATCACAAGGACTACGGCTCCAAAACGGTCTACTTCGGACCTATGGGCTGCCGTACCGGTTTTTATCTCCTGCTGACCGGTGATTATGAGTCGAAGGATATCGTTCCGCTGATGATCGAAATGTGGGAATTCATCCGGGATTTCGAGGGCGACGTTCCCGGCGCCAGCGCAAAAGACTGCGGCAATTATCTGGATATGAATCTGCCGATGGCGAAGTACCTGGCAAAAAAATATCTGGAAAATGTGCTCTATGATATCAAAGAGGAGCGGCTGGTATATCCGGAATAAGAAAGAATGTCTCATTGACACATTCTCGCGCCAAGGCGCGGTTGCTTCAGCAACCATCTACCATTGCGCCAAGTGCGCATCTTTGCAAGCTCTGCTTGCTTTTATGGAATAGGGAATTCTATCGGAATTTCCTATTCCATAAAAAGAAAGCACGAAACGGTTCTTTCTCCGCTTCGTGCTTTCTTTTTATTCTGTTATGGTGCAAATAATTTTTCTGGTCTTTCCCGGGCCGTCGCCCTCCACCACGAAAACTCTCTGCCACTCTCCAAGCAGTAGCCTTCCCTCTTCCAGCGGAATCGTCAGCTCACAGCCGCAGACCACAGATTTTGCATGGGCATCAGAATTCGGCGAGCGATGCACGTAAGATCCCTTTTCCGGAAAAATCGTTCCCAGGAGCATATCCACATCTCTGGATACCGTGTCCATCTTATCGCTGATCACCAGGGCTGCCGTAGTGTGCGGCAGGAACAGATGCAACAGGCTGCCTTTCTGCCCGGACGCCCAGGCTGCGATCGCTTCTGTCGCGTCATAAAATCCAGTTCTAGCGTCCGACTGTACTTCAATGACCGTTCTTTTTGTATTCTTCATAATCTCTGTACATCCTCCGAATCGCCGTGTGCCATTCCTCCAGTTCGACCCCGAACGTGCCCTTAAAGGCAATGGCATTGAATGCCGTGTATGTAGACCGCTTGTCATACTTTACTTCTGAATTGGAGGTCAGAATGTCATCATGGGGAAGTCCCGCAATCCGCGCGAATTCGCACAGTAGGTCATAACGGGAACCCAGCCCCTCATTGCTGATGTGATAGGTACCGTACATGCCGGATTCTGCCACCTTCATCATGCACTCTGCCGCATCCTTAGTATAGGTGGGATTGCAGATCTGATCTGTGGCCGCGTCCATCCGCACATGATTTTTCATATTTTCCCAAGTCTGGAACATCAGATTTTCCTCTGGTTTTCCCTTAAAGCCGAACAGCATGGGAACCCGGATAATGTAGTGATGCCTGCACACGGCCGCGATCGCTCTCTCCGCCAGATACTTGGTCTGTCCATAGATATTGTTGGGATCCGGAATATCAAATTCCGAATAAGGCCACTTGGTATCTCCGCTGAACACGGAATCAGAACTTATCTGCATAAAATCACAGCCCATTTTTTCGGCCAGCAGCGCCAGGTTTTTCGGTCCCAGCGTATTGATCCGCACTGCGATATCCCGGTTCTTTTTGCAGTTATCTGGATGGCGGTAGCCGGTCGCGTTGATAATCAGATCCGGCTTCATGGGCTCCAGTTTTTTCTGTATCTCAAATAAATTGGAAATATCGCCGTCCCTGTGTCCTTTAAAACGGATAACTTCATGTCTGGTCTCAAATACATCCGCAATTTCTTCTCCACACAGACCTGTGGCGCCAAATACAACTACTCTCATATCTGTCTTTATTCCTCCTGCATCAATATCGCTCTGCAAAACGCGCCCTCTGCGCCGGTTACCTTGAGCGGGAACGCGGCCAGCGTATAGATTCCCGGCTCCACATCCTTCAGATTTGCGCATTCCAGTATGATAACCTCATTTTCCAGAAGCATATGGTGAGTGGGCTTCTCCGGCGCTACCCTCGCGTCCACACTCACATAATCCACGCCTACCAGCCGGACACCCTGTTCCACCAGATATTTCGCTCCGTCCGCATCCAGATATACATAATCCTCCGCAAACTCTTCCATCCTGGAAATGCAGTTTGTAGTCTTCAAAAGGACTTTATCTGCCTGCAAAGAAACTCCTTTCAGAAACTCTCTGGTTACTGCCTTCTGATCCGCCGGAATTTCGATCACCTGACAGGTTCCATAGAATCTGTCAAGCGGAATATCATCCATGGTCTTGCCACCCTTTATGTAATGGCTCGGCGCATCCAGATGCGTCCCATTGTGGGAGGGCGACTGGATGTAGGACACCTGATTCTGATCGCCGTTTTCAAAACTTCTCAGCCACTTTCTCTCAAAAGGAAGCAGCGACGGGTATTTCATCATGCCTTCCTGAAAGGCCACCGATATATCCATAATTTTCATTTCAGATCATCCCCTGTTCTTTTAATGCTGCCCGGATATTCTCTTTTTCCTGCTCAGAAGCCGGAACAAAAGGCTTTCTCGGATAGCAGGTTACAATGCCCCGGATCTCCAGCATGGCGTAAATAGCCAGCTGCGTGGATTTCGCCAGATACATAATATCCCGCATTTTGTTGACCTGGAACTGAGTCGTACGGCATTCTTCATACCGCCCTTCCATTCCCTCCTGGTACATCTTTTTGCAGATCTCCGGAAATGCGTTGGCGATGCCGGGAATATAAGCCTCGCAGCCAAGCACCCGCGCGGAAAGCCACATGGCCTCTGTGCCCAGGGCCACATCAAAGTTTTCATCCTTCAGAAGCCGTTCATACTTTGCGTATTTCAGGATATCGAAGGTGGCGTCCTTCACACCGGCCAATCCCTTGGCCTTCAGCTTCTGCACGGTCTCAATGGAGATCTCATATCCCTGGAATCCCGGATTGTCATAGAGATAGACCGGAATCCGCACGCTCTCGATGAGGTCTGTATAGAATTCTTCCACATCCAGCATATTATGTTTAAAATAATAGGGACCCACTGCAGCCACTGCGGCCGCTCCGGCTTTTTCCGCATGCTTTGCCAGCTCAATGCTGTCCCGGTTGTTGGTAGTTCCCACCATTACGACCACCGGAATCTTACCAGCCACCTCTTCTATGGTCACCTCCGCCACAGTTTTCCGCTCCTCCAGCGTCATCAGCGCCCCTGCTCCGTAGGAGCCACAGATAAACAGACCGTCCACCCGATCACGCAGAAACTGAACCAGCTTCCGAAGTCCCGGCACATCCAGCTCCCCTTCTGCGGTAAATGGTGTAATCATCGGCGGTACAACGCCCTTCATTCTGAACATTTATTCATTTCCTCCTGCATTTTCTCTGATAATTTTCAAAATTTCCTGTTCTGTCTTACTATTTTTCAACTGCTCCACCACTTCCTCGCAGTCAAAAATCGTCGCAATATTCTGTATCAAATCAATATGCGAGCTGTTATCCACAGCCGCTATCGCAATCAGCAGCTTGACTGGATCATGGGCCTCATTTCCAAAGGGAACCGGCTTCTCCAGGGTCATCAGCGCCGCGCAGACCTTCTTTGCGCCGCACTCAGGCCGTGCGTGTGGCATGGCCACACCGTCGGTAATCACGATGTAGCCCGGCATCTCAGCCGCCACTTTACACATGCCATCCACATAGGAGGGCTCCACAAAGCCGTTTTCCACCATCATGGCGCCCACCTTCCGTATGGCGTCCTCCCGATCCGCTGTCTTTACATTTACTCTTACCAGGTTCTGGCTCAGCAGTTCGTACAACATGTTTTTTGTCTCCTCCGTTTACGGAATCAGATGAATCAACCATGCCAGCAATGCGCCGTAGGTTGCACTGTCCGTATAGTTGTAGACGCTTCCGCAGCCTGCTGCCACGCCCTGCAGCGGATAGATGAACATCCAGCCGAAGGCAGATACAAAGCCTGCAATAAAGGTCGTGATAATAACGGCTCGTCTTCCGCCGTAGCAGTCTGCGAATACACCCATGATACCGCCCTGCCAGAAGTTAATCCAGATAGCAGGCAGAATGATAATCGGCATATGGCATGCTACCATGACGATGGTTGCAACTACGCCGCCCAGTACATTAAAGATAAATCCAATAAAGACCGCGTTCTGTGAAAAAGCAAATACAGTAGGATAATCCAGACCCGGCACAGCGCCCGGTACGAATTTCTCCGCGATACCTTCGAAAGCCGGAACCAGCTCCGCAATCAGCATCCGCACACCCAGAAGCAGGGTAACAAGTCCTGCGGAGAACTGGATGCCCAGAAGCAGCAGATAAATAATCCAGTTGGTGCTTCCTGCTGTGGCCTGCACTGCATCCGGTCCTGCAATCAGTCCCACGATAAACCATACGATAGCAGTCAGAACTGCCATACTTACTGTGGAATCGCGGAAAAACTCAATAGATTTCGGAAGGTTCATATCCTTACAGTTCTTCTCCGGATTGCCAATAAGCTTTCCAAACCAGCTGGCAAACGCGATACCTGTCACTTCATGACAGTATACGGAGTACTCGTCTGTCATCTTTCCGGATTTCCGCATAAAGTATCCGATAATCGTCGGGGACAACCAGTACTGCAGACCGCAGATAACGCCGGAGAGAACTACCACCGCCCACATGGGCAGACTGGTCGCCGCCACCATGCCCACGATCCATGCGGACCAGTGCAGCATCAGATGGCCGGTGATCGCGATATTTTTATACTTCGTCACCTTGGCCAGAATAATATTCAGGATGAAGCCGATTACAACTGCAAGACCAACCTGTCCCGCATACTCCTTCATGACAACGCCCTGTACCACAAACTCCTGAGGCTGTACACCTTCTACTCCGATGACCTGCTGAATCCAGGCCACAACCGGGTTGATGGCTTCTTGCAGCACGTTGCAGCCTGCACAGAGTACATAGTAACCTGCAATTGCTTTTACCGTTCCCGAGATAATGTCACTGACTGATTTTTTGCGGATCACCAGTCCGGCCAGTACGATAAGACCAAACAGAACGCCCGCGTTTCCGAATATCTGTGTCGATATAAAATTTAAAACTGCCATAAATAAATCCCCCTGTTTTACTACACCTTTCCTACAGTTCGCCCACGATGGCTGAAATCTTCTCATCCAGCTCCCGCTTGCTTACCATATTTTCCATCAGAATCACATGCTTTGCCGTACAGTTCCGGATATTTCCGTAGACGTCCGGCGTCGTTACCAGGATATCGCAGCTCATGCCGCCTGCTCCCGTCACATTGGTGTTCTCCGCATGCACTTCAAAGCCCTTGGACTGTAATACCTTCTCCGCATTCATTTTCAGCATCAGACTGGAGCCTACGCCAACCGCGCAGACACATAATACATTTACCATTTTGTATCCTCCGTTTTCTTCATTTCCGCATCCAAGAAATTTCCGGATATTTCTTGGAATACTTTATATAAATTCTCTGAGCTCTGAGAATTTAACAATCGTTCCACTGCATCCTGCCGGTCAAAAATATCTGCCACTTCTTCCAAGGCTCCGGCATGCTGCTTCGTATCCACTGCCGCAAGAATCAGAATCACGCGGACTTCCGCTGTCTTCCCGTTTCTCGCGGGTACCTTCACCGGCTTTTTCAGCGTGGCCATGGAAAAGGCCAGACGCAGAACACCTGCGGAAGGCGCCGCATGGGGCATGGAAAGCTCTTCCCCCATGAGGTAAAAATTATTGTATTCCCTGTTCACACGAATAATCTCGCAGATATAGGATTCCCGAATGTACTGTTCCCGGATCAGCGGCTCCGCCGCAATCCATACACCCTCCTCCCAAGTTTCTGCTTCGACGCCCGCCTGGCAGAATTTCTGCGGCATCAGCTCCAGGAGTGTCTTCAGCTTCGATTCTCCTCCGGTAATTCCCATAATGGATCGGATTCCCCTGGCCACCTCATTCTTGTCGGCAGCCTCTTTTCGATTCAACAGCTCAAGAATCTGCTGATATTGCATCTTTTTCAACTTTTCACCGCTGTCCGCCAGCAGATATTCATTGATTCTGCGGACATCCTCCCCTGTCAGCATGGGATTGATCAGCAGCATCGGCTTTGCCAGCATGACCCGCACATCCACGGTGGAAAATACCAGATCGATGGCCGTAAAATCATAGCGCGGAATCAGCGCCACGGACAGCTGATCGATCACCCGGATGTTCGGAAACTCATTTTCTATCTTGAGGCTCAAAATCTTCGATGTGGCAAAGCCCATACTACAGACCACCACAGCTCGGTAGATTTTACTGTTTTCTCTCTCCTCCAGTTCCCCCAGAGCAAGTTCTACATAAGTGGCAATGTAAGCCACCTCGTCCGCTGAAAGCTGAACCTGCTTCTGTCGTTCAAAGGAGTGCGCGGCTGTCTCACTGATCAGATAACTCATGGGATACTGAGTTCTTATTTTATCCAGCAGCGGATTGTAGGATGTAATTCCATATCTGGCCCGCTGCAGTGCCATCTGCAGATGGATCTTCAGGTTCTGGACCACTTCCGGATTTTCCGAAAGTGAACGGTTGAATTCTTTTCTGCAAATATCATTCAGGATTTCCAGAAATTCATTGACAAAGCATCTGCTCCCTGTCTCTGCGTTTCCGGCCTTCTGGGAGACTGCTATTCGATAAGCCAGATAGCGCACCTCCTGTTCCGGAAACTGTAACCTGTATTTTTGTTCCAGCGACTGAATTGTCTCCTGAACTACACGGTATTCGGTCGGAAATCTGTCCGGATCCGCCTTTTCATCCCGCGGGAGATACTGTCCCTTCTGGACTCTGCCAAGGGTAATCAGAACCCACAGCAGATTATCGATAAAGGCCATGTCACCAAACTGCATTCCCAACGCTTCCAGTATATAATACATCCCTTCCTTCAGCTCTTTCAGCTTATGCATATCAAAAAAATTCCAGATGGCTTTCTGCCGTTCGTTTCCCGAATGGCTGACCAGTGTATAATCCGAGGAAAAAATGTATTCCGCCAGCGCCTCCACCGGGAAATTCCGATGAATGACTTCCAGCATTTCCTTCCTTCTGGCTTTTTCTTCCAGTGGAAGTAAAAGTCCGTTTCTGGTTCGTTGAAGCTTCAGGGAGCGCTCCTCAAAATAGCTCTCCGCCTTTGCCAGATCCTTCAGTACCGTTGTCTTCGACGCCTGAAATTTCTGCATCAGGGTCACCACCCGGGTGCCATCGATACCGTTCAGGACAGACAGAATGGAAATCCAGACCCGTGTCTCCCCGGACAGAAAATTTTCATTTTGCTCCGCTGTCTGGGTGAAGAAGCCGACCGCCTTTTCCTTATCCAGAAGCCGGATACCCAGCTTCGGCTTGATTTCCTGCCGAACCTGTTCTTTCCTGGCCCAGTCCTCCAGATCCCGAAGGGTGTACTGCACCGTCCGGACACTGATCCCCAACTGCTCTGCGATTTCATGACTTGTTACAAAACCGTTTGCTCTATATAAAATTTGCAGTATTCTTTCATTTCGATTTGATAACATATCCATCCCTGTCGGCCTGTGGTTTTGTCTTGTTTTCTTTCGATGATGTTATTATACATTTTGCACATCCTCATTTCAATACGGCCGGAAGTTCTTGTTTTTTCGTAATACAATCATGCAAAAAAGCACCGTTTCACCTGCTGTTTTGCACAAAAATAGCAGGTGTACCTCCACATGGAGTGTACACCTGCCATTTTTTCTCTCTGTCTCTTCTGCGTGTTTTCTTTTTTACAGCAGCGCCCGCAGCTCCTCATGGAGCTTTCCGTTGGTCGCCACGATACCGCCCGGCTCCACCGGATTCACCTGCGAGCCGTCATAACGGGTAATCTTCCCACCCGCCTCTGTCAGAATCAGCATTCCTGCCGCGAAATCCCAGGGCTGCAGCCTGGCTTCAAAATATCCTCCGAGCCGGCCGGCCGCCGTATAAGCCAGATCCATGGCTGCAGAACCGGTTCTGCGGATATCCTCACACTTTTCGAAAACCCTCTGGAAGCAGGCGAAATTCTGCGGTGCCAGCTCCTTCTGATAGGGAGCTGTTCCAATGGCAATGATGGTCTGCCCCAGGTTCTCCGCCTTGGCCACATGGATGGGACGGCCATTGACGAAGCTTCCCTTGCCCTTCTCGGCATAGAACATTTCCTCCCGGAACGGATCATAAATCACGCCCAGGATAATCTCACCTTTGCTATAGAGTCCCAGAGATACGGTACTGTGCTGATAATCATGCACCAGATTCGTAGTGCCATCTATCGGATCCAGAATCCAGAAGGTATCGCCCTTCATAGCGTGAAGTCCGTCCTCCTCTCCGAGAAATTCGATTTCCGGCGCCAGCTCGCCCAGCTTCTCCCGCAGAAAATTCTGGATATTCGTGTCCACCTGAGTCACATAGTCCGCCAGACCCTTGACCTTCACATGGCCCGCCATATCCCGGTTTTCCACAAACTGTCTGGTCTCACGGACCAGCCGCATCACTTCATTGATATCCACGCTCATCGTTTCCCTTCCTCCTGCTTTCTGAATTCTTTTAAAATCTCATGAAATTGGCTTCCACATTTTTCTAGTTCCCCAAGAACGATGTCTATCTTCTGCTCCTCCAGAAACCAGTTTTCCCGGCTGATCTCCCTGGTCACTGTCGGGCAGACCAGGAACTCCGTTTCCGGAAAGCATACTTTATAATAAAGCAGCGCCCGGCGGGCGTGACAGGCCTGGGGACAGAGGATTGCCTTTTTGATAGAAAGACCCTGGCTGTCCGTCACCTTTCTGGAGTAAATGGCGTTTTCATAGGTATAGGTCGCCTTTTTTTCCTCCAGAATAGCACTATCAGGAACACCCTCCCGTACCAGAAGCTCGTGCAGAAAATCCCATTCCGTCCGCTCCTCATAGCCTGGAATCCGGCAATGGCCCACCGGCTTACTGAAACGCCCGGACGGCAGCACATAAGGCGCATAACCCGCTTTGTAAAGCCGGGCCGCCGTCACCGCAAGCGCCCCCTGATCGCCGCCCGGGATAAAGATGATATCCGCCTGCTCCGGCTCATGTTCCACAAAGATAAAATCGGTGATGTCCTGAACAAACCCCATGTTCCATACTCCTGTTATTTCTGAAGGATGCCGCTCTCCTGCACCTTCTGGATGGCCTTTTCAATCACCGGAACCGGATGTACCAGCGCCATCCGCACATATCCCTCGCCCAGGTCACCAAACGCGCTGCCCGGAGTCACGATCATGCCAGTCTTTTCCATCAGCTCCATGGTAAAGGCCGCGCTGTCGGTGTAGCCCGCAGGCAGCGGTGCCCATACAAACATGGTGCCCTGGCTGTCCGGCACATTCCAGCCAATTTCACGTAAACCGCCGCAAAGCGCCTTATTTCTCCGCTCATACTCGGCGCACTGTTCCTTCACCGCATCCTGGGGACCGGTCAGGGCCGCCACCGCCGCCATCTGAATGGGCAGGAAGATGCCATAGTCGATCTGGGAACGCACTTTTGAGAACTCCTGAATAATTGCCCGGTTGCCCACCGCGAAGGACATACGCATGCCGGTCATATTATAGCTCTTGGACAGGGAGTAAAACTCGATGCCCACCTCCTTCGCGCCCGGATAGGACAGGAAGGACTTCCCTTCTCTTCCGTCGTAAATGATATCGGAATACGCATTATCATGCAGAATGATAATATTATATTTCTTTGCAAACGCAATCAGTTCTTCATAAAAAGCATCATCCGCCACAGAACAAACCGGGTTGGACGGATAGGACACGATCATGAACTTCGCCGCCCGCGCGGTCTCCTCCGGAATGTCCTCGAACTTTGGCAGGAAGTTATTTTCCGCATAGAGCGGGTAGGTTTCAATCTTCGCACCCGCCAGCTGCGGTCCCAGGGAAAAGACCGGATAACCTGGATTCGGGGCCAGCATAATATCGCCCGGATCACAGAGCGCGACAGCCACATGGGCCATGCCCTCCTGGGAGCCGTACAGGGTCATAATCTCGTCCGTCTCCAGACGCACCCCGAAACGCTTCTGATAGAAATCCTGCATGGCCCTGATAAGCTCCGGCCGATCAGAAATGGCGTACTTGTAATTCTCCGGATCCTTACAGGCCTCCACCATAGCGTCCATCACATGCTTCGGCGGCTGGAAATCCGGCGTTCCGATGGAAAAGTTATAGACCTCCATGCCTTTCTCCACCAGCTCGTTCTTTTTATGGGCCAGGGCCGCGAAGATGCCCTCCTCAATGGCTTCGGCCCGTTTTGAAAATGTAAAATTCATTGTCTTAAGTCCTCTCTGCTGCGCCGCGTATCCCGGCGCGTTTCTCTGATATTCTGGTAAGCCGCTGTCTGGCAGCGCTTAATCTTTCTTATTTTAATACAAACTTCCCGGCAATTCAATTCTTTTCTTGCTTTTCCCTGTCAGGTCTGATAGAGTAGTAGTTGAACTGTTATTATCAAATTATCAATAAAGGAGAACAATCAAATGGCAGACAATAAATGTAACACAGCGGATTGCGGCGGCAACTGCGATTCCTGTAACGGCGACATCACTGTAACTCTGACCCTGGACAATGACGAAACTGTAGAGTGCGCCATCCTCACCATTTTCCCGGTAGACGGACGCGACTACATCGCCCTGCTTCCTCTCGACGAGAACGGCGAAAACGAGGACGGTGAAGTATATCTGTACCGCTACGATAACAGCACCGGAAGCCCGGTTCTGGACAATATCGAATCCGACGAAGAATACGACGCAGTGGCAGACATGTTCGATCAGATGCTGGATGCAGCCGAGTATGATGAGTTAGTTGAGGCTGACGGCGAGGATATTGATATCGACGAAACCAACTAAATCTTATCTATTTCGCTCAAATCAATAGACAGGCAGATAGAGATTTCCACTTTTCAAAATACAGATGGAAGAGCCGAGAGGCTTATATTCTAAGCGTGTGTCCGTGAAACGTCCGAACACTCCAGAATATAAGCCTCTCGGCTCTTCCTACGTCCGCCTACTCATCTAAAAGTTCTTCTACAAACCGTGATTGCTCCGCCTTTTTCCCATACAGCTTTCGCACCGAAAAGATATACAGCAGTTCCTTCGCCCGGGTCATGGCCACGTAGAACAACCGCCGCTCCTCTTCCATATCTTCTTCAAAGATCACTCTCTTATGCGGCGTAATCCCCTCATTGGCATCGATGATAAATACAATGCGGTATTCCAGGCCCTTACTGCTGTGCATGGTGGACAACACCACCCCGTCGGTGTTCTGCGCCCGCTCTTTGGCCTGTTTCGCCAGCTCCACCCGGATGGTCGCAATATGGCTCTCCCACTCCTCCAGTGTTTTGAAGCCAGCCGCCAGTTCTTTCAGTTCATCCAGAATTCCCAGCAGCTCCTCTGGCTTTCTGCCCTTATAATCCGCATATTCTTTCAGGTATTCCTCATACCCGATGATATTTCGGATATAGTGCAACGCCCCGGACGGGCTTAGGTGTCCGCACATCTTCAGATCTTTTTCCAGCTTCTCGATCCGCTCGCAGACCCAGGGCCTGTCGTCATACCAGGTCAACAGCGCCTCCCAGGATATCACGTCGCTGTCCAGACATTCCCGCCCCAGATATCGCTTGGGCCGGTTCATCACCTGCAGAAAATCTTCCCGCTTTACCAGACCCTTTTTCATATCCCGGGCCATGCGGAGGTAAGAAAAAATATCTTTTACTATCCAGTGGTCGTAGATATTCGGCAATGCGTCCCGCATCCGAAAAGGGATTCCCTCGGAAATCAGTTCTTCCACCAGCTTCCGGGGCTGAGTGTTGGTCCGGAACAGAATGGCGATATCACGGTAAGATCCGCCTTTTTCCCGGTAGGTCTTGATCTTATCGATGACGCACTCGTACTCTTCATCCTGATCCCGGAACTGGTGATGGAGGATCGGCGGTCCTTCCTGCTTCTTTGCCTGAATTTTCTTAGCAAAACGCTGCTTATTGTTCTCGATGACCTTGCAGGCTCCCTCCACGATAAGCCGGGTGCAGCGATAATTGGTATCCAGCAGCACCCGCTTTGCCGTCGGATAATCCTGTTCGAAATGCAGCATAATCTCCGGCTTCGCGCCCCGGAACCGATAAATGGACTGGTCGTCGTCGCCTACGATAAAAAGATTATCTTCCGGCGCGGCCAGCATCCGCACAATATCGTACTGAATCCGGTTAATATCCTGAAACTCGTCCACCAAAACATAGCGGAATTTCCGCTGCCATGCCCCCAGGATATCCTTCCGCTCCTTCAAAAGCTCGTAGCAGTAGACCAGCATATCATCAAAATCGATTTTATTGCTGCGTCGCAGCCTGTTATCATATTCATTAAATATAGCGATAAAGCTCTTTGTGTTGCAGGAGGTGGCCTTATATTCCTGCAGGCTCACCCTGTCATTTTTCACCTTGCTGATTTCCGCCGCGATGCTGCCGATGAGTTCCGCCTCGTCGTCCGGCTCCAGCTTCTGCTTATAGACGGCCTCACGCAGAAACTGATATTTTTCGGTCTCCCGGAGAATATTGTCGGCCCGATAGCCGTAGGCCAGCTTCAGGATCTGGAAAAAGACCGCGTGAAAGGTACCAAAAGAAACAGCTGTATTCGCGCTGTTCGTCAGCCGCAGATACCGCTCTTTCATTTCCCTTGCCGCCGCTTTTGTAAAAGTAATCACCAGAATCTCTCCGGGTGGAATGTGACAGATTTCCGTCAGATACTGAACCCGTCTCGTAAGTACCATCGTCTTACCGGAACCGGGTCCCGCCAGAACCAGCATGGGGCCGTCACGGTGGGTGACGGCCTTCTGCTGTACTTCAGATAAAGAATTCAAATTTTATGCCTCCAGCTTTGCAATCGCTGCACGCACACGCTTCAGAGTCTCCTCCTTGCCGATGACCTCCATGAGCTCGGTGGCTCCGCAGGGCGTCATCTGCCTGCCGGATACGGCGATACGAATAGGCCAGAGCACATAGCCATTCTTACAGCCTTTCTCCTCCACATATTTCAGAAGACGTGTATACAGTCCGTCGTTGCTGTAATCCTCCTGCTCCTCCAGGATCGGAAGCAGCTCTTTTAAAACCTCCAGAGAGGATTCCACACTGGTCTTCATTTTCTTATGCGCGTAAATTGCGGTGTCGTACTCCGGAACTGCCTCGAAGAAATCTACCATATCCTCGATCTCCGGGAATACTTCAATACGGGTCTTTACCATGGCCGCAATCTTCTTCAGATCGTAGTCCTTGGTAATGACTTTCTTCAGATGCGGCAGTGCCATCTCATAGAACTTGTCGAAGTCCATAGCCTTGATGTACTCGCCGTTCATCCATTTCAGCTTGGTGTAATCAAATACAGACGGAGCCTTACTGATATGATGATAATCGAAGGCCCTGATCAGCTCCTCCAGGGAATAGATCTCCCGATCCTCCTCCGGGCTCCAGCCCAGCAGTGCCACGAAGTTGATGATCGCCTCCGGCAGGAAGCCCTGCTCCAGCAGATCCTCGAAGGAAGAATGGCCGCAGCGCTTGGACAGCTTCTTATGCTCCTCGTCGGTAATCAGCGGGCAATGTACATAGACCGGCACTTCCCAGCCGAATGCCTCGTAAAGACGATTGTACTTCGGAGAAGAGGAAAGGTATTCATTTCCCCGGACCACATGGGTGATGCCCATCAAGTGATCGTCTACTACATTGGCAAAGTTATATGTGGGATATCCGTCGGACTTGATCAGGATCATGTCGTCCAGCTCCGCATTGTCTACAGTGATATCGCCGTAAATGTCATCGTGGAAGGTAGTGGTTCCGGTGGTCGGATTGTTCTGACGGATGACAAAGGGCACACCCGCTGCCAGCTTCGCTTCTACCTCTTCCTTGGACAGATGCAGACAGTGCTTATCATATACCACAATCTCTTTTCCTGCTACTTCGGTCTTCAGGGACTCCAGACGCTCCTTATCACAGAAGCAGTAATATGCCTCGCCCTTTTCAATCAACTCCTTGGCATACTTCATATAGATGCCAGCCGCCTGGCGCTCGCTCTGCACATAGGGGCCTACGCCGCCGTCCTTGTCCGGACCCTCGTCATGCTCCAGGCCCGCTTCCTTCATGGTACGGTAAATGATATCGACCGCACCCTCCACATAGCGCTCCTGGTCGGTATCCTCGATACGGAGCAGGAAATCTCCGTCCTCATGCTTGGCAATCAGATATGCGTACAACGCCGTTCTCAAGTTACCCACATGCATTCTTCCGGTGGGGCTCGGCGCAAATCTTGTTCTTACTTTACTCATTCTTCTTCACTCCCGTTATTCTTCTGAAATGGCCTTCGGTTCCTTACTTGCGTAAAAACAGGCCGCTCTGGAAATTATATACCAAAGCGGCCCGCTTTACAAGGGGAAAAGTTCCCCGTCTCTTTTATTTTCCTGCTTTTTCATCCCACACCGGAACGGAGATACCCGCTACCTCGGAGGTAAATGGCGTTCCATCGTGCTTCTCGAAATGCCGCCATGCCCGCAGCACGTATTTGAAGCCTATGTACTGGAGCGGCAGGTTGCAGTATACCATCAGGATATTAGCAAAATCGCTCAGATCCCAGAGGGCTCCCAGATCCATACCCGCGATATTCGTGATAACGCCGAAGCTGATGACCACCAGGCACAGGGCGCGGATCACATTGATGAAGGCCTTGTTGGCGGAAATACGGTTCGCGCACATCTCGGTAAAGGACATGAAGCCCATCAGGCAGGTGAAGGCGAACAGGCCAAAGCAAAGGCTTACCAGCAGGGTCACAAAGCCATAAGCCGCTCCACTGCTTCCGGTCAGTGCACCACAAGATGCCAAGAACTTCTCCAGCTTTCCAAGTTCGAACCAGGCGTCCGCCTCTCCGGTCAGCCACATTCTTCCCATAATAACCACAAAACCGGTCAGGGTGCAGATAACGATGGTATCCAGAAATACACCCAGAGCCTGTACGCAGCCCTGATCGCAGGGATGATCTGTATCTGCCGCCGCTGCAGGCATGGTAATGGTTCCCTGGCCTGCTTCATTTGACATCAGGCCTCGTTTAATACCCTGACTCAGCGCGATGCCAAAGGCTCCGCCGAAAACTGCCGCCGGCTTGAAAGCCTGGGTAAAGATAGCTGCGAAGAACCAGGGAATCCGAGTGAAGTTGCAAAGTACCAGAACTACGACAGTCAGCACGTATACCACTGCCATAATCGGAACCAATACATCTGTTACCTTCGACACCTTCTTGATACCGCCAAAGCTGATAATAGCGGTCACCACGATCAGCACTGCAAAGGACACCCAGTACAGTGCAGAATTGGTCGCAAAAGTCGTTCCTGTCACCACACCAGCGATGGCTCCCACTGCGGAAATGGTGTTGAAGCCCTGCGCAGGGAAGCAGAGGAACGCGTAAATAATGTAGAGCACGCTCAAGGCTACGCCCGCCCAGGCCGCATCCTTCAAAAGACGGCGTCCGTAGAACGGAAGGCCGCCCACATAGGCGTCGCCGCGCTTCTCCTTGAAAATCTGAGACATGGTAGACTCCACGAATGCGGTCGCCATGCCAAAGAACGCGGAAATCCACATCCAGAACAGTGCGCCCGGTCCTCCGATAGAAATCGCTCCGGTTACACCCAGGATATTGCCAGGGCCTACACGCATGGCCGTGGACAGCAGGAACGCCCCCAGGGAAGAGATGCCCATGGTCGTACTCTTGCTGTTTATCAGCACCTGAAGTCCGTACTTAAACTTGCGCACCTGTACGAAACGCAGCTTAAAGGTGAAATAGATGCCGGTTCCCACCAATAAAATAATGGCCAGACTGAAATTGCCCAGAACTGGGATAGACGCGTACCAGTCAAGGTTCGTTGGAAAATCCCAGAACCAGTTGGACACGATCTGAATCTTCCCACAAATTGTGTTCACTGCACTAAATAAAGCTTCCATAACAGAAACCCCCTCGTATTGTTTTTCTTATTATAATTCAATGCACGGGGTTTTGTACAGTATTACTTTTCTTCTTTCTCCGAGTTAGGCCAAAAACTTTCAGTTTCTAAAGTATTCTGCGCAGAAAACAAGAGCGCAGCTGCCGCCACGCCCTTGTAAAATACATATGATAGTCAAATCTGTAAAATCCCGTTTCCGCAAAGCTGAGTGTGTGTGCATTAGGTGCCTCGCAGAACAGCTCTTTACAGACTCTTGAATCTCTGTTTATGAGAATTACATTCCCATCTGCTTTGCTACCTCTGCCGCAAAGTCCTCGTTCTTCTTCTCAAGTCCCTCACCGGTCTCGAAACGAACAAACTTCTTGATGGTGATGTTTGCGTTGTTCTCTTTTGCTACCTGAGCTACGTACTTGGCTACAGACTGCTTTCCGTCCTCTGCCTTTACGTATACCTGATCAAGCAGGCAGATCTCTTTCAGCTCTTTGTTGATACGGCCCTGGATCATGCCCTGGATAACCTTCTCCGGCTTCTGGGACTCCTTCGGGTCGTTCTGGATCTGAGCCATCAGGATAGCCTTCTCTTTCTCGATGTACTCCGGCTCTACCTCAGCGTCGCTGGTGTACAGTGGCTTCAGAGCTGCAGCCTGCATAGCTACGTTCTTAGCCATCTCACGGATCGCGTCATTGATGACATCGGTCTCAACGTCTACCAGAACGCCGATCTTTCCGCCTGCATGGATATAGGAAGCAACGAAACCGTTCTCCTCCTCTACCTGTGCGAAACGACGGATGTTCATATTCTCGCCGATGATAGCGATCTGGGAAGCCAGTGCCTCTTTTACAGTCAGAGACGGATCCTTCTCCCACTTCTCTGCCAGGAAGCCATCGATATCAGTAGCGGTAGTCTTAACAGCCTGAGCTGCTACGTCTGCTACGTAGGACTGGAACTTCTCGTTCTTTGCAACGAAGTCAGTCTCAGCGTTTACCTCTACAACAACAGCCTTGTGATCATCGTTTACCAGGCAGGTATCTACAATACCCTCAGCTGCGATACGGCCAGCCTTCTTCTGTGCGCTTGCAAGGCCTTTCTCTCTCAGCCAGTCAACAGCTGCGTCCATATTTCCATCAGTAGCTGTCAGGGCCTTCTTGCAGTCCATCATGCCGGCGCCGGTCATTTCTCTTAACTCTTTTACCATTCCTGCTGTGATTGCCATTTCTAATCCCTCCAAATTCGTTAGTGTAAGCCGCGTGTGCACTTTCGACTTTTACTTAAGCCTCTACAGTCTCCTCAGTCTCAGCTTCCTCTGCAACTTCTTCAGCTGCGCCCTGGTTAGCCTCAACGACAGCGTCTGCCATCTTGGAAACGATCAGCTTTACGGCTCTGATAGCGTCATCATTGCCCGGGATTACATAGTCCAGCTCTTCCGGATCACAGTTGGTATCAGCGATTCCGATAAGCGGAATACCCAGTGTATGTGCTTCCTGTACGCAGATTCTCTCCTTCTTCGGGTCTACTACGAAGATCGCATCCGGGGTTCTCTTCATGTCCTTGATACCGCCAAGGTTCTTCTCAAGCTTCTCCCACTCTTTTTTCAGTGCGATAACTTCCTTCTTCGGCAGTACATCAAAGGTTCCGTCCTCAGACATCTTCTCGATAGCCTTCAGGCGGGCGATTCTGCTCTGGATGGTCTTGAAGTTGGTCAGCATACCGCCGAGCCAACGCTCATTTACATAGTACATACCGCAACGCTCTGCCTCAACCTTGATAGCGTCCTGAGCCTGCTTCTTAGTACCTACGAACAGGATCTTGCCACCTTCAGCAGCGATATCGAATACGGCCTTGTAAGCCTCATCTACCTTGCCTACAGACTTCTGCAGGTCGATGATGTAGATGCCGTTACGCTCTGTGTAGATGTACGGAGCCATCTTGGGGTTCCAGCGTCTTGTCTGATGTCCGAAATGAACACCTGCTTCCAGTAACTGCTTCATTGAAATTACACTCATGTTTCTTTCCTCCATTTGGTTGTTCTTCCGCGAGTTTCTTCACCGTGAAATACCGGTTCACATGTGATCCAGGCACCTTTCCCGGTTCCGCCCGCGTGTTTTTTCACTAACTTTGAAAGTATAGCATAGAAAAAGGGCTTTGACAAGCCCTTTCCCTTGACAAATTTGCATTTTTTCTCAGACTTTCTGAAGCGGAGTGCCTCAGCCTGCTCCATACGCCTTAGCCCGCCAGCCAGTTATACAGCTCCTCATACTTCTTCGCCGAATTATTCCAGGAGAAGTCCATAGCCATGCCGCGGTCGATGATCTTGTTCCACTCGCGCTTCTTGTCATAGTAGATATGCTCTGCGTAGCGGACTGTATGCATCATCTCATGGGCGTTGTAATTGGTGAAACTGAAGCCGGTTCCCCTGTTCTCGTACTCATTATAGGGCTCTACCGTATCCTTCAGGCCGCCGGTCTCCCGGACGATGGGCACGGTGCCGTAACGGAGGCTCATGAGCTGGCTTAAGCCGCAGGGCTCGAACTGGGACGGCATCAGGAAAGCGTCGCAGGAACCGTATACCTTGTGGGACATGGCCTCCGAATAGAAGATATTCGCGGAAACCTTGCCCTGGTACTTCCATGCGAAATGGCGGAACATATTCTCATAGCGCTCCTCACCGGTGCCCAGAACCACGAACTGTACCTCGTCCTGACAGAGTTCATCCATTACATAGGCGATCAGATCGAAGCCCTTCTGGTCTGTCAGACGGGATACAATACCGATCATCATCTTCTTCGGATCCACATCAAGCCCCAGCTCCTGCTGCAATGCGGTCTTGTTCTTCACCTTCTCCTTGCGGAAGTTCACAGCATTATAATTATGTACCAGATACTTGTCAGTCTCCGGATTGTACTCGTTATAATCGATACCATTGACGATACCGCGCAGGGAATTGGCACGGGCGCGCATCAAGCCGTCCAGATGTTCTCCGTAATACGGCATCTTGATCTCTTCGGCATAGGTATCACTTACGGTAGTCACGGCATCCGCATAGACGATACCGCCCTTCAGATAGTTGGCGTCGCCATAAGCTTCCAGCTTATCCGGTGTGAAATAGGAAGCGTTCAGGCCGGTGATGTCCTTGACCGTCTTCATGTCCCAGATACCCTGGAACTTCAGGTTGTGAATGGTCATCACCGTCTTGATACCCTGGAAGAACGGATTATCCTGGAAGGAATCATTTAAAAATACGGGAACCAGTCCGGTCTGCCAGTCGTGGCAATGGATGATATCCGGGCGGAAATCCAGGGACGGCAATGCGGAAATCGCGGCCTTGGAGAAAAACGCGAACTTCTCGATATCCTCATAGATATTGCCGTAGGGCTTCGGTCCCGCAAAATAATACTCATTATCAATAAAGTAGAACTTCACACCCTCGTATTCCATCTCCAGAATTCCCACATACTGGCTGCGCCATGCCAGATTCATGTAGAAGTGTGTCACATACTTCATCTGATCCTTCCACTCCTGGCGGATACACATATATTTCGGAATCATAACCCGGATATCATACTGCTCTTTATCGAAGTATTTCGGCAAAGAACCCGCCACATCCGCCAAGCCTCCTGTCTTAATAAAAGGAACCGCTTCTGAAGCGACAAATAAAATCTTTCTCACTGCATTTCCTCCCCAGCTCTATAATAAATTCATTTATATTCATTATAACGCATTTGCAGTGTATTTAAAAGTATAATTTGTGCAATTTTTACATTTCTCGCTACATTAGGAAACCTTCTTCCTGTTCTCCAGTCGGATCCTGTCTGAAATCAGCGCGATAAACTCGGAATTTGTGGGCTTTCCTTTCCCATTGCTGACCGTATAGCCAAACAGCGCGTCTATGGTGTCCATCTTTCCTCTGCCCCAGGCCACCTCAATGGCATGCCGGATGGCCCGTTCCACCCGGCTGGGCGTTGTCTGATAATGCTTAGCGATGGTGGGATACAGTACCTTCGTCACGGAGCTCAGCATTTCCATGTCATTCACGGTCATAATTATCGCGTCCCGAAGATACTGGTATCCCTTGATATGAGCGGGCACGCCAATTTCATGAATCATATTGGTCACATCTGTCTCCAGATCCCGTTCCTCACAGACGCTTTCCCTTTCTTTTATGGCTTCGGTCTGATGGGGTACACACAGCTTTTCGCCATGCTTCTGAAGCCCTTTCAGTCTTCCCAGCAGCATTTCATGGTTGAAGGGCTTCATAATATAATAACTTGCTCCCAGAGCAAAGGCATCTTCTGTAACGCTCTCCTGTCCGATTGCGGAGAGTACGATAATCACGGGCATTTTCCGGATGGTTTTATCTTCCCGCAGTTTCTCCATGACGCCCAGCCCGTCTACCTTCGGCATGATCAGATCCAGAAGCACCACATCCGGTATATGTCTGCGAATCAAATCCAACGCTTCTTCTCCATTTGCCGCTGTTCCTGCAAGCTCCATACTGTTTTCCCCCTGAATCAACGCGCTCAGTACCTCTACCATACGCTCGTTATCATCCGCAATCGCAATTCTAAGTTTCTCCACAAAATTCCCCCCATTTCTTCTACATTCGCTGTTGATTTGTGATAGGAACATTATAGCCAGTTTTTCCCTTTTTCTGCAATTTCTATCGTTCTTCTTTTTTGGACACCGAAAGACAGGTTTCGACAGACTTCCCGAACAAATGACCCGGCAGCTCCTCTGTTTTAACTCTTTCCCTGCGGATCCAGCATATTTTCTATAAAAATACCGTAACCTTTCGTCGGATCATTGATAAATACATGGGTCACAGCGCCCACGATCTTTCCATTCTGAATCACCGGCGAGCCAGACATTCCCTGCACGATTCCGCCCGCCAGTGCCAGCAGTTCCGGATCGGTCACCCGCAACACGATCCCCTTATTGACATCGGACTCACTGCTGTGGATTTCTTCGATTTCTATTCGGTAATCCCGGACTTCCCCGCTCACAGCGCTTCGGATCCACGCCTCGCCCCTGGTAATTTCCTGCTTATACCCCACCTCCAGCGTCTCCACAGGCAGCTGTTCCCGCAGATGCTCTGTCGCCGTGCCGAATATTCCTGCCTCTGTATTCTCCTGAATCTCCCCGCAGATCAGGCTTTCCCGATAGCGGATCAGCCCCGCCACCTCCCCGGGCGTTCCGGGCTCGCCCCGGTGAATTTCCGCCACCGAGGTATCATACAGCTTGCCCTCGCTGAGCTTCAGAAGCTTACCCGTATCTGAATCGTTGATCCCGTGTCCCAGGGCCCCGAAGCTTCCGTCTTCCGTTAAAAATGTCAGGGTTCCGATGCCCTGGGTATTATCCCTCACCCAAATGCCCAGTCGGAAGCCCTCCTCCGTGTCCGTGGCTGAAAGCCGAATCTCAAAGCTTCTTCCGTCCCGTTCCAGTCCCAACACCACCTTCTCACTGCCCTGCTCCTGCACAGCCTCAATAAGCTCCTCCTTCTCCCGGATCGTCTGTCCGTTGACAGAGCGAATGTAATCGCCGGCCTGCACCAGCCGAAAAGCCGGTTCATAGGTCAGACCGTCCCGTCCGGTTACCTTTCCGGTTCCAATCACCAGCACGCCGTCCGTCTCCATATAGATGCCCACCGGAATGCCGCCCGGAATCACGCAGGTCTTCTGCACCACAGTGACCTCCGTCTCTTTCAGCGGCATCCATCCCAGATACCGATAAGATATCTGATAGCTCTTCCCGCTCCGGCTATTGTAAGAGGCCTCCGTCACGCTCTGCGTGATCTGCGCTGTCACCGGGAAATCAGGTTCCGCCGGTCCGGGCTCGCCCTCAGTCTGCACGTAGGAATCGGGAATCCGCGCCCGTTCCCGGAAATAATCATACACGCCCAGTCCCAGAAGGCTTACAGCCAGCAGCCCCAGCAAAAATTTCCGGTATGTTTTTCTGCATATCATCATGGCATTCTCCTTATCTTAAGAGAAAAGTCGATCAAAAAAAAGACAGAAACGCTTTTCCGTCTCTGTCTTTAGTATGCAGAATCCTCTGCTATCTAGTCTGGGACTTTTTGTTACCTGCCAGTTCTTTCATCTCCGAAGCATTTTTTAAAACGGCGTCTGTAATCTCCGCACCGCCCAGGATACGGGCCAACTCATCGATACTTTCCGCCTCCGTAAGCTTCCTGATCTCTGTCCGGGTGCCGCCCTCCTCCACCTGCTTTTCGATGCGGAAATGGGTATCCGCCATGGCTGCAATCTGGGCCAGATGGGTGATGCAGATGACCTGTCTGGTGCGGCCAATCAGCATCATTTTTTCCGATACCTTCTGAGCTGTCCTGCCGCTGATGCCTACGTCAATCTCATCAAAAATCACGGTCTCGATCTGATCTTTATCCGCCAGCACAGTCTTAATAGCCAGCATAACGCGGGACAGCTCGCCGCCGGAGGCTATCTTCGCCAGCGGCCGCAGGGGCTCGCCGGGATTCGTGGAAATGACAAACTCGGCGTCGTCGAAGCCATTCGCGGTATAACCGAAAAGCCGTGTGAAATCCAGTTCAAATTCCACGTTCAGGAAATTCAGATCCACCAGATGTTCCCGGATCTTTCCGCAAAGCGTCGTCGCATAGCGTCTCCGGATGGCGCTGGCTTCCTCGCAGAGCTTTTCCAGCTCCTGCTCTTTCTCTCCAATGGCCCTGCTCAGACGTTCCAGATAGGCGTCATAATCCTGCAGGGCTGCCAGACGTTCCTGCTGCTCCCGGTCGTATTCCAGCACCGCCTCCAGGGTCTTGCCATACTTGGATTTCAAGTGATTCAGGGTATTCAGGCGTTCCTCCACCTGTTCAAACTCTTCATCTGCGAACTCCAGGGAGGACACATAATCGGAAAGCTCCCGGTTAAAGTCATTTAACAGGCTGTCGATGTCGGAAAGCTGGCCGGTCAGATCCCCAAGGCCTTCGTCCAGGCTCTGGACGCCCTGCAGCTCCCGGAGCGCCCGTCCGATGGCGGTTCCGGCACCCTCGGCTTCCTCATAGCCGGTCAGGCCATAGGCAGTTCCGGCGGCTTCCATCAGCCGCTTCGCGTTCGTCATCTTCCGGTACCGCTGCTCCAGCTCTTCATCTTCGCCGGGCACCAGCCCCGCCTCTTCGATCTCTTTTGTCTCAAATTCCAGAAGGGACAGCTCCCGCATGCGGCTCTCTTCGTCCAGCTGGGCGTTCTCCCTTTCCTCTTCCAGTTTTTTCCATTCTTGATAAACAGCCGCCAGAGTGTCTTTTACCGGCTGTAATTCTTCTTTCGCGTATTCATCCAGAATCTCCAGATGCTTTTTCTTCTGCAATAAGGACTGGTGTTCGTGCTGCCCATGTATATCGATGAGCAGGGATGCCGCCTCCCGAAGCTGACTTAAGGTGACCGTCTCGCCATTGATCTTATTGATGCTCTTACCGTTCATGATTTTCCGGGACAGGATGATCTGGCCGTCCTCCGGAACCACGTCCAGCTCCTGAAGGCGGCTTTCCAACCGCTTGCCTGTGACAGAAAAGACCAGCTCCGCCAGACCGTAGTCCGCCCCCGGACGTACCAGATCTTTACTGACCTTGCCGCCCAGCGCCAGGCTCACCGAGCCGATGACGATGGATTTTCCGGCTCCGGTCTCGCCGGTCAGGATATTCAGTCCTTCCGTAAAATCAATCTCCGCTTCACGAATCAATGCCAGATTTTTCACATGCAGATGCTCTAACATACTTTTCCTTTCGCTCTAACCCCTGATTGCTTTTCTCAGTTTTTCCATGACGATCATGGTATCGTCCACACTGCGTACCGCACAGAAGATCGTATCATCCCCGGCGATACAGCCCACGATCTCCTGCCAGTGAAGGGCGTCCAGGGCCGCGGCTGCCGCCATGGCCATACCTGCCACAGTCTTCACCACCAGAATATTCTGAGCCATCTCCATGGACAGAAAGCTGTCCCGGAGGATGCCAATGTACTTATCACCCATGTGGCCGTTGCCGCCCGGCACTACCACATAGCGCTGCCGTCCGTTCACCGCCATCTTGGTCAGCTTCAGCTCCCGGATATCCCGGGATACCGTCGCCTGGGTAACCCGAAAGCCCGCGTCGTTCAATCTGGCCGCCAGCTCCTCCTGGGTCTCGATGGCATACTCGTTGATCAGCTCGATAATCTTTGCGTGCCGCTCTATCTTCATTTCGTCATACCTCCTAGTTGCCGCGCATTTTGTCACGCAGGACCTCCAGAAAGCTGACCCTGCTGATCTTCAGTATGTTGACGGTCTTTTCCGACTTCTGTATCTCCACATAATCGCCTGTGGCCACCGGCACCTGCACTTCGCCGTCAAAGGTCACAAAAGATTCTTCTCTCTGGTTTCTTCTTCCGGCCCCGGTCCGTACCGTCACCCGGTCGCCGCCGGACAGTACGATGCTTCGGGCGGTCAGGGTATGGGGACAGATGGGCGTCACCACAATCATGCTGGCCATGGGCGATACGATGGGGCCGCCGGCGGACAGGCTGTAGCCTGTGGATCCCGTGGGCGTGGACACGATCATGCCGTCGGCGGAATACCGGTTCAGCGGCTCTCCATTGACTGAGATCTCATAATCAATGATCCGAAGCGCTCCCGCCCGGTTCACGACGATATCGTTGAGAGCCAGATTCTTGACCGGCTCTTTCCCCTCCCGGTATACGGTTCCCTCCAGAAGCATCCTGGGCTCAATGGTATAATTGTCGAGAATCAGGCTGTCCAACGCGTCCGGCACGCCTGTCTTCTCAATCTCCGCCAGGAAACCCAGGGTTCCCAGATTCACGCCCAGAAGCGGAATCTTCCGATCCACCGTATCCCGGGCCGCCTGAATCAGGGTTCCATCGCCGCCCAGCACCAGGATGCACTCGGTCCCGGCCGGAATCAGCGACGCGTCTGTATAACGGTAATCTCCACCGGAATCTTCAGTTTCCTTTTTCTGGAATTCCCGTACCGTACATTCGCACCCCCGGGCCTTCAGATAATCGTAAATCTGTCGGGTGGTCTTCAGGTCTTTATCTTTTTCCACATTAGTAATCACATAAAATCGGTTCATCTGTCTCTTCCCGGCTTTCTTATTTTACATCCAGGGTTCCGTGAGCCTCGTCCACAATACGCTCCGGTTCTACGCCCGCGGGCAGATGGCCCTTCAGTTCTTCCCAGGTCGGAAGCTCTTCTACAGCCTCCCGGTCGGTCTTCTGAAGCCATACCAGGTATTCGATGTTGCCCTCCGGTCCCTTGATGGGGGAAAATTCCAGCGCCAGAATGTCGAAGCCGATGGACCAGGCGTAGGTCAGAACCATCTGGATTACCTCCAGATGAGTGCTCTTTTCCCGCACCACGCCCTTCTTGCCGACCTTCTCCCGGCCCGCCTCAAACTGGGGCTTAATCAGGGCCACCACCTGGCCGCCGTCGTCGAGAAGCTCCCGCACCGGAAGCAACACCTTGGTCAGGGAAATGAAGGCCACGTCAATGGACGCAAACCTGGGAGGCTCGTCGATCTGATCCGGGGTCAGGTAACGGATATTGGTTTTCTCCATACAGACCACTCTCGGATCGCTCCGGAGCTTCCAGTCCAGCTGATTGGTTCCCACGTCTACCGCGTATACTTTCACTGCGCCGTTTTGCAGCATGCAGTCGGTGAAACCTCCGGTGGAGGAACCTACGTCCATGCAGACCTTTCCTTCCAGCCCCAGGTCAAAATGGGCCACTGCCTTCTCGAGCTTTAAACCGCCACGGCTCACATAGCGCAGCTTCTGTCCGTGAATTTCGATGGGCGCGGCCTCGTCAAACATGGAACCAGCCTTGTCCTCCCGCTGTCCCTTTACAAAGACCTTGCCCTCCATGATGATGGCTTTGGCCTGCTCTCTGGATTTTGCCAGGCCTCTGTTTACCAGAAGCACGTCCAGACGTACCTTCATATCCGTTCTCTCCTAAACTCTATTTCTTATGGCTCTGCCACATATGGTCAAGCCACCTGTTTTTTTACATCTCGCCCACATAGGCGGTGATCACACGCTTCACGATGGTTTCCGCGTCCAGGCCTACCTCTTTGTGCAGTAATGCCACATTGCCATGCTCCACATACTCGTCCGGCAACGCGATGTTCAGCACCTTCATGTCGAAGCCTCTGTCGTTCACATACTCCAGTACGTGATCGCCAAAGCCTCCATTTCTTACATTTTCTTCCAGTGTCACCAGAAGCTTATGCTGCCTGGCCACCTCTTCCAGCATCTGCTCGTCGATGGGCTTCACAAAGCGGGCATTGATGAGCGTGCAGTTATATCCGGTGTCTTTCAGGGTATCCCGTACCTTCTCCGCAGTCTTCACCATACTGCCCACCGCCATCAGGGCGATGTCCGCTTCCTCATAAATCCACTCGCTCTTTCCATAGGCAATGGGAGCGCGGAACTCCTGGAGACCGTCGTAGGCCTCGCCTCTGGGATAACGCAGGGCGATGGGACCGCCGTAATTCACGGCAAACTTCATCATATCCGAAAGCTCCCATTTATTCTTCGGGGCCATAATGGTCATATTCGGAATACTGGACAGGTAAGACAGGTCGAAGATACCCTGATGGGTCTCGCCGTCGCTACCCACCAGACCTGCCCGGTCAATAGCGAAAATCACATGCAGGTTCTGGATACAGACATCGTGCAGCACCTGATCGTAAGCACGCTGGAGGAAGGAGGAATACACCGCCACCACCGGCTTCAGGCCGCCTGCCGCCAGTCCGGCTGCAAAGGTCACCGCATGCTGCTCCGCGATTCCCACATCGAAAAACCGATCCGGGAACATATTTTTAAATCGCTTAAGTCCGGTTCCGTCCGGCATAGCCGCCGTGATGGCCACCACCTTCTCATCCCGGTCGCCCAGCTTCCGCATCACTGTGGAAAAGATATCCGTATAATTGGCCTTGGCCCGTCTGCTCTTAGGCAGCCCCGTCTCGATGACAAAAGGCTCCGCGCCGTGGAACCGGGAGGGATGGCGCTCCGCCGGTTCATATCCCTTGCCCTTTTTCGTACAGACGTGAATCAAGACCGCATGATGCACTTTTTTCGCGTCGTTAAACGTACGGATGAGCTGATCGATATTATGGCCGTCCACCGGGCCCAGGTAGGTGATGCCCATGTCTTCAAAAAACATACCCGGGATTACCAGCTGCTTCAGGCCACTCTTGGTCTTCTTCAGCTGTCGCACAATGCCGTCGCCGTATACCGGAATCTTCTCCAGGGTATTCTGCAGGCCCGCCTTGAAATTATTATATCCTTCGTTGGAGCGCATGCCGTTCAGGTACTGGCTTAAGCCACCCACATTTTCCGCGATGGACATCTGGTTGTCATTCAGCACGATGATAAAATTACTCTTTAACTGGGAGGCGTTGTTCAGGGCCTCAAAGGCCATGCCGCCGGTCATGGATCCATCTCCGATGACTGAAATCACGCTCTGGCTTCCGCCGGTCAGATCCCGGGCCTTCACCAGGCCGATACCCGCTGAGATCGAGGTGGAGCTGTGGCCTGTATCGAAGCAGTCGCAGTCACTCTCTTTCCGCTTCGGGAAGCCGCTCATGCCGCCGTATTTCCGCAGATCGTCAAAACCGGCTCTTCTTCCGGTCAGAAGCTTATGGGTATAGGACTGATGTCCCACATCCCAGACCACCTGATCTTTCGGGAAATCAAAAGCCAGATGCATGGCCATGGTCAGCTCCACCACGCCCAGATTGGAGGCCAGATGGCCGCCTGTCACACTGATTTTCTCGATCAGAAAATCCCGGATCTCCTGCGCCAGGGGTTCCCAGTCCTCCTTGTTCAGTTTTTTAATATCATTAACCTGATTGATCTGCTCCAGCAGCATGTACTCACCTCAATCTTACTTTTCTCTTGTAATCAGCATCCGGATCAGTTCTTCCAGAAATGCATTCTTATGGTTCAAAGAAGCCAGTGTGGACAGGGCTCTCTCAGAAATCTCTTCCACATCCTTCTTTGCCTTGTCAAGGCCCTCCAGGCTTACATAGGTGGTCTTATGGTTCTTGTCATCGCTGTGAATGGGCTTGCCAAGTACTTCCAGCGTACTCGTCACATCCAGAATATCATCCTGGATCTGGAAAGCCAGTCCCACATCATTTGCCACGTGCTCAATTGTCTCCACTTCGTCGTCGGAAGCACCTGCCAGCACCGCGCCCACCATCATAGCCGCCTCAATCAGGGCGCTAGTTTTCAGGCGATAGATGAAATCCAGCTTTTCTCTGGACAGGGGCTGTCCCTCAGACTCCACATCCACCACCTGACCGCCGATCATGCCATAGATACCTGCCTTCTTAGACAGAATCTGCAATGCCTTCGCAGTCCGGGCACTGGTCTCGATATCAAAAGCTCCCGCAGCCGTCTCAAAAGCTAGGTTTAGCAGAGCGTCACCCGCCAGAATCCCCATGGCCTCGCCGTATACCGCATGGGTGGTCTTCTTGCCGCGGCGATATTCGTCATTGTCCATGGCCGGAAGATCATCATGCACCAGGGAATAGGTATGAATCATTTCCATGGCTGCCATAAAGGGCTCCACCACCTTACCCTGGCCGCCGAACATCTGATAAGTCTCCTTCATCAGCATGGGACGGAGACGCTTGCCGCCTGCCAGCACACTGTAATTCACCGCTTCCAGAACCGTCTTCTGGAAGCCGGTCTCCTCCGGCAGATAAGCCATAAGCAGCTTCTCAATCTCTTCCGTCTTGGTACGAAGTTCTTCTTTAAAACTCATCCAGTTTGCCCTCCTCATTCATGACCAGCATCTTTTTCTCTACTTTATCCAGCTTATCGCCACAGGCCTTCAGAAGCTTCATGCCCTCGGCGTAAATCGTAAAGGACTCCTCCAATGGCACGTCCCGGTCAGCCAGCTTCGCCAGCATCGCGTCCAGCTCTGCAAAATTTTCTTCCAGTGTCGCTTCCTTTTTCTTCGTTGCCATACCGTCTTATCCTCTCTTAACTGTTCCGTCCCTGAATCATCATATCCTCTTTTTTATCTTCTCGCGGCCTTCTACCACTGCGGTATATACACCGTCTGTCACATGGATTCGAAGCCGTTCGCCTTCCGTAACCTCATCAATTCCAGTCACGGCCTTTCCATTCGGCCCTTCCGTGTAGGAATAGCCCTGCTGCAGCTTCAGAAGCGGCGAAAGCCCGTGTAAGCGTTCGATATACAAATTCAGGCTGTGCTTCCGATCCGACAGCTTATTCTGCATGGCCTGCTCCAAACCGTTGGATAATTCCGCCAGACGCATCCGCTTCTCCAGAAGCTGTGTCTCCGGACTGACGCGCTGAACCCGGCTTTTCAGTTCCGCCAGTCTTCTGTAATATTCTTCCATTCTATGACGGAAGATATTCTCAAACTGCTGCTGATAACCGCGCATCCGCTCCAACAGTTCCCGGATATCGGCCACAGCCAGCTCTGCCGCCGCCGATGGGGTCGGAGCCCTCAAATCCGCCACGTAATCAGCGATGGTCGTGTCAGTCTCATGGCCTACCGCCGAGATCACCGGCGTATTACAGTCGAAAATGGCTCTCGCTACCTTTTCCTCATTAAAAGCCCACAAATCCTCAATGGAACCGCCGCCGCGGCCCACGATCAGCACGTCCAGTCCCAGCGCGTCCAGGGTCTCGATGCCACGCACGATACTATCCGCCGCGCCCTCGCCCTGTACCTGGGCCGGATACAGGATGAGCTGCACATAAGGATTGCGCCGGAGGGCGATATTACGGATGTCCTGCACGGCCGCTCCGGTGGGGGCCGTCACCACACCCACCTTCTTCGCGTAATACGGAATCGGCTGCTTATACTCCGGGGCGAACATGCCCATCTCTTCCAGCTCCATCTTCAGCTTCTCATAAGCCTCATAGAGCTGTCCCACGCCATCCTTAATAATCTCTCTGGCATAGAGCTGATAGCTGCCGCTGCGTTCATAGACGCTGACGCGCCCCAGTACGATGACCCGCTGACCGTCCTTCATGGGGAAGGCCAGTCCTTTCCGGTCGCCCGCAAACATCACGCAGGCCATGGATCCGCTCTCATCCTTCAGAGAAAAGTAGATGTGCCCGGAACTGTGATATTTACAGTTGGACACCTCTCCCTTTACATAAATACGGTTCAGCATAAAATCCTGTGTAAACATATTTTTGATGTATGTGTTTACCTGCGCTACCGTATAGACATGCTTCATTCTGTTTTTCCTGTCTTTCCAATCTTACCTAAGATACCGTTGACAAAGATCGGGGATTCGTCGCCGCCAAACTTTTTGGACAGTTCGACCGCCTCGTTGACCGCCACGCCTACCGGCACGTCCTCGTCGTATTCCATCTCATACACAGCCAGGCGCAGGATGGTCAGATCGGTCTTACCCATACGGGATACCTTCCAGCCCTCCGCGGTCTCATCCAGAGTCCTGTCAATCTCCGGCAGTTTCTCTACTATATGTGCATATTTCTTCTCAATATATTCCTGATCCTTCGGCTCGACCTCGCCCAGTCCTTCGAAAAACAGCCGCATCTGCTCTGGCATCTCCTCTGCGCTGTTGAACTCGATACGGAACAGCAGCTCAAAAATATGCTCTCTTAACTCTCGTCTTTTCATCTTACTCCGCCTTTTTCCCTCTTATCGTTTGAAAAGGGAGCCGCTGACTGCAGCCGCTCCCGAACAGTAACGCTTACTTTTCTTCTTTTCCCATATTCACATTGACAATGCGGATATTGACCATGGCTACTTCCAGTCCTGTCATGTTCTCGATGGCGCTCTTTACGCGATCCTGAACCTTCTCAGACACCTTCATAATGCTGTAGCCGTACTCGATATTCAGCGCCAGATCCACGTCTACGCTGCGGTCTGTCACTAGAACCTTCACACCCTTGGACAGATTCTTTACGCCAAGCTTTCCGATAAGCTCATTGGTGATATTGCCAGCCATGGATGCCACGCCCTCTACCTCGGTGGCTGCTAACCCTGCGATGGTAGCGACTACCTCGTCCGCGATCTGAACCTCGCCCAGCTGACTATCCTCATGTATCATATGAACGCCTCTTTTTTCTTCCTTTGACATATTCAAAACCTCCTGTTTTCTGTGCAAATCAGGTTTCCCTGTTCGCACGAAGCAGTTTTCATTTCGCCTGTTTTGTGAATGAAATCCGCTTCCACTCCTTTATTATTTCTTACTATTCCCACCACTCGGCAGCAGATATCATACCCCTGCCATGCTTTTTATATTTTATCACACTTTATCCATGATTGACAAGACTTACCGGCCAAACTCTGACAGAACCAGGCCCGGATTCCGATCCAGGGTCATGCCCACGCTCCATGCGTTGGTCCAGATCAGCAACGGTCTGCCCTTCAGATCCTTGATCTTCTTCATGTCGGAGGTACCCACCAGCTTACTCATGTCGATGTCCTCGTTCTCAATCCAGCGGATATGCTCGTAGGGCAGCGGTTCCAGACGGATATCCACATTATACTCATTTTCCAGACGGTACTTCAGCACGTCGAACTGCAGGACACCCACGACGCCCACGATAATCTCCTCCATACCGGTATTGAACTCCTGGAAAATCTGGATCGCGCCCTCCTGGGCAATCTGCTCGATGCCCTTGACAAACTGCTTCCGCTTCATAGTGTCGATCTGGCGCACCCGGGCGAAATGCTCCGGCGCGAAGGTCGGAATCCCCTCGTACTTAATCTGCCTGCCCGGCATACATAAGGTATCTCCGATGGAGAAAATGCCCGGATCAAAGACGCCGATGATATCGCCCGCGTAAGCCTCGTCCACAATCTTCCGATCCTGCGCCATAATCTGCTGGGGCTGGGACAGACGCTGCTTTCTGCCGCCCTGCACATGATAGACTTCCATACCAGCCGTGAACTTGCCGGAGCAGATACGGATGAACGCGATACGGTCACGATGGGCCTTGTTCATATTGGCCTGAATCTTGAATACGAAAGCAGAGAACTCCTCTTCCATGGGATCAATCAGCCCCACGTCTGCCTTACGGGGCAGCGGAGAGGTGGTCATCTGCAGGAAATGCTTCAGAAAGGTCTCCACGCCGAAGTTGGTCAGGGCCGATCCGAAGAATACCGGGGACAGCTTTCCCTGGCTTACCAGCTCCTGGTCAAACTCCGCGCTGGCGCCGTCCAGCAGCTCGATATCATCCATCAGTTTTTCCTTCTGACCCGGATCGAGAATGCTGTCGATCTGCGGATCATTGATGGACAGATCCAGCTCCTCGCCCTCCTTGGTACCCTTCTCGGTATCGGAGAATAGCAGCACCTTCTCCGTGTTCCGGTCGTAGACGCCCTTGAAGGCCTTACCGGAGCCGATGGGCCAGTTCACCGGACAGGTGGCGATTCCCAGCTCATTTTCGATATCGTCCAGAAGCTCAAAGATGTCCATGGCTTCCCGGTCCATCTTATTGATAAAGGTAAAAATCGGGATATGACGCATAGCGCAGACCTTAAAAAGCTTTCGGGTCTGGGCCTCCACGCCCTTGCTGCCGTCGATCACCATGACTGCGGAGTCCGCCGCCATCAGGGTGCGGTAGGTATCCTCGGAGAAGTCCTGATGTCCCGGCGTATCCAGGATATTGATACAATAGCCGTCGTAATTAAACTGTAATACCGACGAAGTAACAGAGATACCTCTCTCCTTTTCGATCTCCATCCAGTCGGAAACCGCGTGACGGGCTGTGGCCTTACCTTTGACGGAACCGGCCAGATTGATGGCTCCGCCGTAGAGCAGGAACTTCTCAGTCAACGTAGTCTTACCTGCGTCCGGGTGGGAAATAATCGCAAAGGTTCTTCTTTTTTTAATCTCATCTACATAATTTGCCATTTCATTCTTCCTTATCTTATCCGTGTATCAATTGACGATTCAAAAGCCCATCCGGATAGCTTTCCGAAAATGGGCATAACTATTATCCAGTATACACATTTTCGGAAGTTTTGCAAGGGGCAAACCCGAAAAAGCACAGACGGCCATAAAAACCATCTGCGCTTCTCTTTATAGTATCTCGCCATTACTTGCTATCACATTTTTATACCAGTTAAAAGAATCCTTTCTGATTCGTTTCAGGGTTCCATTCCCCTGATCATCCTGATCCACATAGATGAAGCCATAGCGCTTGCTCATTTCCGAGGTGGATGCGCTGATACAGTCGATACATCCCCAATAGGTGTATCCCAGTACAAGGACGCCATCCTCGATAGCCAGTTCCATCTGATGGATGTGCTCCCGGATATATTCTATTCGATAGGAATCATGAATCCTTCCGTCCTCCAGAACATCTAATGTTCCCAGTCCATTTTCCGCCACAAATAATGGTAGCTTATAACGACTGTACATTTGATTTAAAGCAAACCGCAGACCCACTGGATCGATCTGCCAGCCCCATGGGGTCTGCTTCAGATAAGGATTCTTTTCTCCCACCAGAAGATTGGCTGAAGCTTTCTCTTTTTTTGCTCCTTCCGCGCTCGTTACCAGAGACGCGTAATAACTGAAAGAGACAAAATCCACCGTGTTTTCTTTCAAAATCCGGGCATCCTCCGGTTCTTCCTGAATCTCAATCTGCTTTCTTTCCCACAATTTCCGTACCGTATAAGAATACTCTCCAAAAACCTGTACATCCGTGTAAAAAGCATCCACTTCTGTTTCCTGAAGCCATTGTATGCAATCCTCAGGCTTGCAGGTCGCAGGATATTTCAGATTTTTCGTAGTCATGCAGCCGATTTTTAGCTCCGGATATTTTTCATGAGCCAGCTTCGTCACAAGTGCAGACGCTACAAACTGATGATGTAAAGCCTGATAGCAGGATTGCTCCAGATTCTCTGTATGCTCTTTGACAATACCCGCCCCGGTCAGCGGAATATGGATCGTCGCATCTATCTCATTGAACGTAATCCAGTATCGAATGTCATTATGAAACTCTTCAAATAACACAGCCGCAAACTTTTCAAAGAAGCTGATCACTCTGCGATCCGTCCATCCATTATATTTCAATGTCAGATTCAATGGCATTTCAAAATGGGAAAGGGTCACAATGGGTTCTATTCCATATTTTTTCAGTTCATCCACCACATCATGATAAAATTTAATTCCTTCCGCATTGGGCTGTTCGTCATCCCCATTTGGAAAAATTCTCGACCATGACATAGAAAATCGGAAACTCTTAAAGCCCATTTCATGAAACAGCGCAATATCCTCCCGATATCTGTGATAGAAATCAATTCCTCTCCGTTTCGGATATCCACTGTCATTCCTATCCTCGGCAGCCTCCAGAATCTGATCCCAGGTTCGGTCAAAACACCCTCCCTTTTCTCTTTCACTTAAGGGAAAGATGTCTGCCGTGGACAGACCCTTTCCTCCTTCTCGTACTCCACCTTCCACCTGGTTTGCCGCCACTGCGCCGCCCCAGAGAAAATCTGCTGGAAATCCAGACATTTTAACCCTCCAGTTTCACATCTTCAAATTTCACAATATGTGTCACAATCATAGCCACTGCCACGGAGGCCGCAATACCGATTACATAAATCAGAAATTTTTCGCCAAGGAACAGTGCAAAGCCAGCTCCCGGAACCGGGCCAAGTCCGGTACTGTATACCTTAAACGCTGCCATAATCGCGCTGCCCACTGCGCCGCCTGCTGCCGCTCCGATAAACGGACGCTTCAGAATACCCAGCACTCCGTAGAGGGCCGGCTCTGTAGTACCAATCAATGCTGTGATACCAGAAGAAACGGACAGTCCCCTAAACTCTTTGTTTTTGGAATCAATCGCTACCATCAAAGCGGCTCCGCCTACCGCGGCATTAGCTGCTGCGCAGAGCGCCAGAAGCGGATCGTAGCCGTTGGCTGCAAGACTCTGTAATTCCACCGGTACCACTGCATGATGCAGACCTGTAAATACCAGGAACGGATAAATCGCTCCAAACACAGCGCCTCCGATAGCTCCGGTCGCATTATACAGTCCGATGATAGCATTTCCCAGCGCGTCAGACAGCATATTTACAGCCGGGCCAACGACAATCAGCATAATCGGAGCTGTCACTACGATACAGATAAGAGGTGTAAACAATCCGGAAAAGCTCTTCGGAATCACCCTGTTACAACCCTTTTCTACAAGTGAAAGAATAAACACACCTACCAGAATTGGGAATACCGTAGAAGAATAGCTGACTACCGGTACGGTAATTCCAAAAATACTGCTGGCTTCTGTCATTCCCGTATAAGTGGGATGCAGTAAAATGCAGGCCAGAACTGCCGCCAGCGTCTGCTTACAGCCGAATACCTTTGCTGCGGAAAACGCCAGTAATACCGGCAGGAAATAAAATA
Source organism: Laedolimicola ammoniilytica (assembly GCF_025567165.1). Classification (NCBI taxonomy): domain Bacteria; kingdom Bacillati; phylum Bacillota; class Clostridia; order Lachnospirales; family Lachnospiraceae; genus Laedolimicola; species Laedolimicola ammoniilytica. Next base: position 15,085 of record NZ_JAOQKC010000018.1, on the reverse strand, counting down.
CCGCATCCGAAAACATCATTAACATGGTATAGGTGTTGCCGGTCGGATCCACAACGCCGCCGAATTTCAGCGCAATCAGGATTCCTTTCAAAAGACCACTGGCTGCCAGAGCTGGAAATACCGGAATGAAAATTTTCGCAATACCATTTAAAATTCGATTCAGCAGTTTTTCCTCTCCCTTATCCTCTGCTGTCTCCACAGGCCTTGCATCCTCTGAGATGCCGGCCTTTTTTAAAAATACCGGATAGAGATCCTCCACTTCTTTTCCGATAATCACCTGTACCTGGCCGCTGTTTACCACACAGCCTTTGGCTCCTTCTACCTTCTTCAGCCCTTCCACATCACATTTGTCGAGTGCTTCTACGTCCAGACGCAGACGTGTAAAGCAATGGGATACTTTTCTCAAGTTTTCCGGTCCGCCTGCCAGTTCTAAGATAGCTTCGGACATCTGTTCATAATTGTTCCTTTTCATAGCTTTTCTCCTTTTTCTATCATTTCACTTTTTTCCGGATTTTTCAACCCTCCAGCCAGGTTTTATCCATCTCATCGGGATATTTTTCCCAAGTATCTTTCTTTGGTGGCTGCGGTATCGCCTGACGCACCTCGTTTTCCTGATAAGCATATCTGCCAAAGCCTGCCCGATCCTCCTCCGGCGTCAATTCCGGCCTGGTATTGGTCGGAATCATGCTTTTCACCCAGCCTGCATGATATTCATTCTTGGTCGTCCGCTGCCAAACTCCCCAGAGGATTTTCCATGCACCGTCTTCCACAATCTCCACGCCGGGAACCATTCCCAGAGACACAATGGCCACAGGCTCCTCCCGATGCTTTGACAAGCCTTCAACTCCCATGGACCACCACACGCTCCTGGCCCTCCTGTTGTTTTCATCCACTTCAATGACCGGTGTAGTTAGCGGATGAACCAACATGTTGCCTGTCAGAGAGTCCACCACTGCTTTTTGTCGGAATGCCATCAGACCTTCCACATCCACCGACGGATGCTTCAATGCATTCAGTTCTCTTCTTTGTTCTCCAATATGCTGATCATCATGAAAAATTGCCGCATTTCCCCGCAGATTCTGTATTTTCCAGATAGACATCAGTCGCTCGGTTCGTCTCTCAATTTCCGAAAGCTCTTCCTCTGTCAGCACATCGATTTTTTCCATCGTCCAGTACATAAGGCTTTCTCTCTACCGCTTGTCCCGGCTCAGTTCCCAATACCTGTCTTCTTTCCGATAAGTCTGATAAGGCAGGGGCATTGCCGGAATACCTTCCCGGACGCTGAGCGGCGAATAGGGATTATGATAGGTTCCAGGCAACGATTCCGGATGCATTGCGGTATTCGCACGATGAATCATGCTGGTATCTTCCACCCATCCCTTTTCATACGCACATTTGATAAAGCGGAAATAATGCAGGTGCCAGACCTTCCATTCTCTTTTTTCTGTAAAGATAAAGTCTGCAGCAACCTGACCCCAGACCCAGATGGCGTGAGCTCCTTCTTCATTCTTCCACGCCCCGGCTCCCGGACACCACCAGACACATTTCGCTGTCCGCAGGTCGTCTGCCACCTCAATCATCGGCGTTGTCAGCTGCATATCCAACATTTCTCCAGGCTCTGCCGGTTTACCGAGAAGCATATCCAGTACCGCTTCCACTGCCTTTTTTCCTTCGAATCGGCCTTCGTCCGCATACTCCACGGATACATCTTCCATTTCCCATGCAAAATGTTCTGCAACCGCTTCTCTCTGATGGAAATTGAAAGCCGCTGTCAGTCTTCCCATTTCGTTCTGAATTTCATGGTATGCTTCCAACTTATTTAATTTTCTAAGAAGTGCTTCCTTTCGTTCACGCTCCGACATGTTTTCCCCTTTCTTCCTTTTCGCAGGCCATCTCAAACAGGCTGTGTACATCGGCTCCTCTGTAAAAATAGTAGTGCCCCGGCAGGAAGATATCCGCTTTCACATTCCGCAGGCGTCTCAGGGAATTTTGATATGCTTTCATATCGAAGTCCCATCCTCCCATATAGCCAAGCTCCACATCCACCTTGTCTTCCGGCGGCCAGGGTTTCACAAAGAACAGATCCCCCGTACACAAAGCCCGAATCCCATCTACAGAAATCAGAAAGGAAAGAGAGCCTTTGCTGTGTCCCGGCGTTTCCAGCACATTGATTTCTACCTGTCCTCCAAATGTAAAGCTGTCGCCTTCCCGTATCGTCCTTGTTATCCTGCCACATTTCCATGGTGACCCGAAAAGCTGTTCCATCTCCGGATTTCCATGTTCTATTTTTTCTGCATCTTCCGCGCTGGCAAGCACATCCGCTCCCAACTGATTCATCCTCCAGACATTTCCTGCATGATCGAAATGGGAATGGGTCAGAAATACGGTTTTAATATTCATCGGATCAAGATTCCACTTTTCCATACAGCTAAGCATCTTCTTCCACTGTTCCTCCTGATATCCACAGTCTATCAGGACAAGCCCTTCTTCCGTCTGTATGGCATATATATTAGAATTTGTTCCATATTGCACCCCACTGATTTGGAAAAGGTGCTCTGTAATTTTCACTTTTCTCATCCCTCCTTGTTTTCCTTTATTTTACCACCTTCTTTTTGTTTTTCGATTACGTATTCTACACAGTTTTTCTCGAAAAAGTTACCTATTGCATTCATCCTGTTTTTCCCGTATTTTATTCTCCACTTTCATTCTTCTGCTTTTCGTGCTATACTGATAAAAAAGAGGCGAGAGGACGTCGATATGCAACTTGCCGAAGAACTTTACCGGATTCCCATTGCTCCGGAGCACCATTTAAAAATGACTTATGAGCAGCTCAATGCCTGCGATATGGATTTTGATTTTATTTCTGTTATCCGTGACGGAAAGGATTTCCACAAAATCACACAGGATTTATGCATTTCCTATCAGAAATTCCATCAGGGGCATCTGACCAATCTCTTTTTTTCCCACGAGCATCCGGTACATCTGGATCTGGGAGACACTGAGCTTGTCAGCTACTATTCTGACTATATTGAACTGCGCTATATTGTATCCGGATATCTGACCGTGGAAATCGAAGGAGAAATTGCCTCCTTTACAGAAAACGAAATCTGTTTTATCAATTCCATGGCCTACCACCGGGAGTCCATCCGGGACTCCGAATGTCTTCTGGTGAATATCTGCATCGACCGGGATGTATTTAATGAGGCTTTTCTCGGCAATGTCAGCATTTCGCCCCTGCAGAAATTTCTGCGCAAAAATATTATGATGTACAGTGATCGACAGCATTATCTGAAATTTACCCCGATAAAACTCGAACAGCTGGATTCTATTCAGGATTCCCTGTTCCATATTATTTCAGAAATCCGAAATAAACGCCCCGGCTACATGGACATCAGTAAAGGCTACCTCATCCGCCTTATGGACAGCCTTTCCTCAGGCTATCAATACAGTTTTTCCCGTCAAGAAAATGCCATTTACGAAGAAAAATTGTTTGAAGCTGTCAGCGAGTATATGAAAAATAATCTTTCTTCTGTCCACATGCATGCTCTAACTGAAAATTTTCATTTTCAGCCCAATTATTTTAATAACCTCATCAAAAAACAAACCGGGAAAACCTATTCGGAATATCTGGTTTTTCTGCGTGTCGAACGCGCAAAACTGCTGTTGGAATCTTCCAACCTGAATGTTGAGGAAATCATGTGGCTGATTGGATATCGCAATAAGGGATTTTTTTATAAGAAATTTGCTGAAACTACAGGCTTAAGTCCTTCAAAGTATCGTGCCCAGGCACGCGGAAAATAACGAAATGGAGAATTGTCATGGAAAACGAATTACAGAAAACCTTTCTCGATACCACGGATATTCCGGATATACAGACCTATTTTGTCAATCAGGCTTTTGAATTTCAGGAGCTGATGATGATGTACAGCTGCGCCATCCGCGAGATGCGGACCAAGCTGGAGGTGCTGAATGATGAACTGAGCATCCACCACCAGCGTAACCCCATCGAATTCATCACCTCAAGGGTGAAGAAGCCCTTGAGTATCGTGGAAAAGCTACACCGGTACGGCGTGCCCGTCAGCGTGGAATCTGTAGAGAAGAATCTGAACGATGTGGCAGGCGTCCGCGTTATCTGTTCTTTTATCGATGACATCTATACCGTGGCGGATATGCTGCTGCGCCAGGATGATATTACTTTAATTAAAAAGAAGGATTATATCGAGCACCCCAAGGACAACGGCTACCGCAGCCTGCACCTGATTATCGAGATCCCGGTCTTCTTTTCCAATCAGAAGAAAAATATGCGGGTGGAGGTGCAAATCCGGACCATCGCCATGGACTTCTGGGCCAGCGTCGATCATCAGCTCAAGTACAAGCAGGATATCGATGATGTGGAAAATGTGGACGAGCTCTCTGCGGAGCTGAAGGACTGCGCTGATATCATTGCCCAGACCGACAGGCGGATGCAGGCTATCAAGGATAAGATATATCCCGGTAACGCCCTGCCTCAGACCAATATGGACAAGCTGAAAAAGCTGACGATTCCGCTGAATAACCGAGAACTGTAACGCATAAAAATAAGACCGAAGGGATTCGGTCTTATTTTTATGTAAGGATTAATCTTCAAAATTACGGTTGTGGCTGTAATGACCCGGATTCGGAACTGGTGCGATGGTGCTGACCCAACGGTTCGTGTAGTTGAAGAAGCCTGCCACGAAAGCTGCCTCCAGAATCTGATGATCATCAAAGCCCGCTTCACGGAGCTTATTCACCTGCTCCTGATCAATGTCGCGGGGATGTGCGGTTACGTACCATGCGTACTCGCAGAGCGCATAGTCCTCTTTGGACAGCTCATCCTTAGCGGAACGATAATTATAGGAAATCTTGTCTACCAGACGGGCATTCTTCCACATACCGCGAAGGTTATCGCCATGGGTGGTCAGGCAATAGCAGCAGCAGTTATAAGAAGATACGACTACGCCGATCATCTCCTTCTGCGCGTCTGTCAGATAGCAGGTGTCATTGTACAGGGAATTCTTGAAATTCAGGAATCCGATGTACTCCTTGGCGTTCAGGGGAAGAATCTTGAACAGGTTGTTGATGAAGCCCCAGTTCTTCTCCATAACTTCTACATTTTTATTGAAGACAGCGTATTCCTCGTCTGTCATCTCCTCGCGGTCCGGTTTCTGCAGTCTTGAAAGCTGCTCGTCAAATTCCAACATATTCTATGTCCTCCTGATTTTAGTCTTCGGGGCAGATTGCGAAGCATCTTGCGGAGAAGCCTGTGCCATCCTTCAGCTTCGGGAACGCGCATACGATCATGGCTCCCACAGCCGGTACCTGGTCGAAATTTCTCATAACCTCGATCTGGATGCGGTCGGTCTCCAGAATGTACTGCTCGCCCGGATACGGATACGCGTCCTCTCTGGTGGTCACGTAGCTGGGATCGGTATCTGCCGGCTCATGTCCAATGGCGCCGATGTTGCGCTCCTCCACCAGCCATTTAATGGCATCCACGCTCCAGCCCGGGTAATGGGGATTGCCGTTCTCGTCCGGATTATCCAGATTGGATTTCTTATACCAGTCGGAACGGAACGCTACGAATGCGCCCTCCGGAATCTTACCGTTCTCGCTCTCCCATTTTTCCAGATCGGCTACGGTCATGGTGAATTCCGGGTTTTCCGCGCACTCCTTAGACTTATCTACCACTACCAGAGGATATACCAGCTCTTTTACGGTAATCTTGCTCATGTCGCGGCCATCGCCCCAGAAATGAAGGGGTACGTCTACGTGAGTTCCATACTGGCTGGCTACGCTGTACTGGATACATCTCATGGGCGCCATCATGTCGTCCGGGGTGCCCTCTCTGTAGTCGAAAAGAAGCTTGCCTTCCAGCGGCTTGAAGCCGTACCAGTGCGGAGTCTCTGGGCTCAGCTCATGCGTCAGGTCTACCCATTTGTAACCTGTCCCTTTTACTTCTTTTACAAAATCCCATAATTTAAGGTTTGCCATAATATTATCCTCCTTTAATTAAAAAAAGTCAATACAAGACCCACTTACTTTATATTTTAGGTCTCCATTGACTTTATTTTTCACTGTACAACTTTGATTCATTATAGTGACTTTATCATAGGATTGTTTTTTTGTCAATACACTATTTTATATATAGGAATTATAGATTTCGTACTTTCATGTAACACAGTATTTCCTGTAGAGCAAAAAGAAGGCACCCACCAAAACTCTCCGGTGAGTGCCTTCTTACTTTATCTGTCGTTATTCGGCTTATATTTAGAACTTGCCAGCGTCTGCTGCTTCCTGAACAGCTACTGCTACTGCTACAGTCATACCAACCATCGGGTTGTTTCCTGCACCGATCAGACCCATCATCTCTACGTGAGCCGGAACGGAAGAAGATCCTGCAAACTGTGCGTCGGAGTGCATACGGCCCAGAGTATCGGTCATTCCGTAGGAAGCCGGTCCTGCTGCCATGTTGTCCGGATGCAGAGTACGTCCTGTACCACCGCCGGATGCTACGGAGAAGTACTTCTTACCAGCCTCAAGACGCTCTTTCTTGTAGGTACCTGCTACCGGATGCTGGAAACGGGTCGGGTTGGTAGAGTTACCTGTGATGGATACGTCTACGTTCTCCTTCCACATGATAGCTACGCCTTCCGGAACGCTGTTTGCGCCGTAGCAGTTAACCTTTGCGCGAAGTCCCTCGGAGTAAGCCTTGCGGAATACTTCCTTAACCTCGTTGGTGTACGGATCGTACTCCGTCTCAACGTATGTAAATCCGTTGATTCTTGCGATGATCTGAGCAGCGTCCTTTCCAAGACCGTTCAGGATAACACGCAGCGGCTTCTGACGAACCTTGTTTGCCTTCTCTGCGATACCGATAGCGCCCTCTGCTGCTGCGAAGGACTCATGGCCTGCCAGGAATGCGAAGCACTCGGTCTCCTCTTCCAGAAGCATCTTGCCCAGGTTACCATGTCCCAGACCTACCTTACGTGTATCTGCTACAGAACCCGGAATACAGAAAGCCTGAAGGCCCTCTCCGATGGCTGCTGCAGCGTCTGCTGCCTTGCGGCAGTTCTTCTTGATTGCGATAGCTGCGCCTACGATGTATGCCCAGCAAGCGTTCTCAAAACAGATCGGCTGAATGCCCTTGATCTGATTGTATACGTCCAGACCAGCATCCTTGGTGATCTTCTCTGCTTCCTCGATGGAAGCGATGCCATAGCTGTTCAGAACAGCGTTAATCTTATCAATACGTCTTTCATATGATTCAAATAATGCCATTTTTCATCTACCTCCTCGATTACTCTTTACGCGGGTCAATGATCTTAACCGCATCTGCTACACGGCCATACTGACCTTTCGCCTTTTCCCATGCAGTGTTCGGGTCATCACCCTTCTTGATAAAGTCTGTCATCTTTCCAAGAGAAACGAACTGGTAGCCGATGATCTGATCCTCTGCATCCAGAGCGATACCTGTTACATAACCCTCTGCCATCTCCAGGTAGCGGGGTCCCTTTTTCAGAGTACCGTACATGGTACCTACCTGAGAGCGAAGTCCCTTTCCAAGGTCCTCAAGGCCTGCGCCTACTGCAAGTCCGTCCTCGGAGAATGCGGACTGGGAACGTCCGTATACGATCTGCAGGAACAGCTCACGCATAGCGGTATTGATAGCATCACATACAAGGTCTGTGTTCAGAGCCTCCAGTACGGTCAAACCCGGCAGGATCTCGGACGCCATCGCTGCGGAATGAGTCATACCAGAACATCCGATAGTCTCAACCAGAGCCTCCTGGATCACGCCTTCCTTTACGTTCAGGGTCAGCTTACATGCTCCCTGCTGCGGTGCACACCAGCCAATGCCGTGTGTAAAGCCGGAAATATCTTTAACTTCCTTCGCCTGTACCCATTTTGCTTCTTCCGGGATCGGAGCGGCGCCATGGTGTACGCCCTGTGCTACCGGACACATCATCTCGACTTCATGTGAATAAATCATTTTAAAACTCCTTTCAGAATGGATTAATAGCGACACGGGGTGGCTTAAGTCCCGGTTTGTCGCATTTGGTTATATTTTCGCACATTCTGTCGGATTCGTAAAGCCCTTTTTTGTAAAAAATCGAAAATCCGTGAAAAAAATAACGAGCAGTTATTCAAGACTTGTTTCTTTTTCCTTTTTATACTACAATGGGATATCATACTTTTACAGGGAGAATGATCTATGAATCCAATGCAGCTTTTGAAAATGAAATCCGCCTGGGACCGTTTCCAGTCCGCGCACCCTAAGTTTCCGCTTTTTCTGAATTCTGTCATGCAAAACGGGATTCACGAAGGGACGATTCTGGAATTCAAGGTCACGGAGCCGGACGGCAGAACCTTCTGTTCCAATCTAAAAATCAGCAGGGAGGATCTGGAGCTCTTCCAGGAGCTGAAGGAACTGGCCGGACAGAACCGGTAACGTATGAACGCCGCAGGCAAAGCCTACGGCGTTTTTCTCTTTTGTGCAATCAGACATTGCACGATTCTGCATTCAGGCCAGTCTCAATAACATCTCGCTGTGCTCCTGAACTACTTTTTTTAAAACATTTACATCTTCCTGCATGGTGTCGATCTGTTCGGTTCGAAACTGATACCTCCGATATGTAGAGGTATAACAGGCTTCGATATTCTGAAGTCTCGGCAGCATATCGTTCTCCAGCAGGAGTCCTAGTTTCAGCATATGTCCCTCGTTGATAGTCATGCGGTCTTCCAGTCTGTCCAAACGCATATGAATACCCTGTAGCTGCTCATGGATAGGGGCCAAATGCTTTTCCAATTGCTTCTCCAACTGCTTTTCCAATTGCTCGCTGAACAGTTGGGATATCATAACTGCATCTTCTTTTGTCAACGCCATAAATTCTCCTTTTCCGAGACAGCGCCATTTCCAGAATATGCAATGTCATAAAGTCATAATACTATAATGCGACAGATTTGACAAGGAATTTCCAAACAAATCTATTTAGTTCCCGCAGGTCTCAAATATCTTCTCTCCGGCCTTCACGTGCCCGGTCTTTATGTCCTTCACATTTTCCGGGGCAGACGCCAGAACCGCCACGGTGGCGTCGTAGCCGGCTGTCCTGATGGCCTCTATATCGAATTCCAGAAGCTTATCGCCCTGTTTCACCTTTGTGCCCGCTTCACACAGAGTGGTAAAATATCTTCCCTTTAATTCTACCGTATTAATCCCCACATGAATCAGAAGCTCCGTTCCGTCCGCGCTTTCCAGTCCGATGGCATGCTTCGTATCGAAAACCATGGTGACGGTTCCGTCAAAGGGAGCCAGGATCTCTCCCTTCTCCGGACGGATACCTGCGCCCTTACCCAGAACGCCAGAGGCAAAGGTCGGATCTGCGATCTCCGTATAGGAAATAGCCTCGCCGGTGACCGGAGCGTATACACTGCCGCCCCTGGAGCTTTCTTTTTCCGCTGCCGGAGACTCACTTACCACAGGGACCTTCTCTGCCGGAGTAGCCTTGGTCTCCACCGGATCCTTGTACCCGAACACCCAGGTCAGCGCAAAGGCTGAGCCTGCGGAAATAAGGAACATTATAATATAATTCAGCGGATCATTCAGGCAGAGCAGCAGGCCGAAGATACCGGTGACGCCGGTTCCGGTTGCGCCCAGACCCACGACGGAAGCATAGAGGGCTCCGCAGGCGCCGCCTGCCGCTCCGCAGATAAAGGGTTTGAAGAACCGCAGGTTTACGCCAAAGATAGCCGGCTCAGTGATTCCCATGAAGCAGGACATGGCGGAGGGGACTGCCATGGATTTCGTTTTCTGATTTCTGGTTTTCAGCGCTACCGCCAGGGCTGCTGCGCCCTGGGCGATATTCGCTGCGGACGCCAGCGGAAGCCAGTAGGTTTTTCCATAAAGGCCAAGCTGACCCACATCAATCAGCGTATACATATGATGGACGCCCGCCACTACCGTAGTGGAATAAAGGCCGCCCATGATAAAGCTGCCAATACCGAAGGGCAGGGTCAGAAGCTGCTGTACCCCATTCAAGATCCCGTTTTCCACAGTTACAAAGATAGGTCCGATGATGGAAAAGGTCAGGTAACCTGTGACAAAGACGCTGACCAGCGGCGTCACAAACAGGTCAAACATGGCCGGAACAACCTTGTGCAGACGCTTTTCAATCTGGCACATGACAAATACCGCGATGATAACCGGAATGACATGTCCCTGATAGCCTACCAGGTCTACTCTGTAAAGGCCAAACCAGACCGGAAGGGTCTGTTTCACGCCCTCGGTCGCCACCGTCCAGGCGTTCTGCAGATTCGGATGAATCATCATCATACCGATAACCGCTCCCAGATAGGGATTGCCGCCGAATACCTTAGCCGCGCTGTACGCAATCAGAATGGGCAGGAAGGTATACGCCGTGTTGGCAAATAAATTCGCCAGCACAAACAGGGAGCCTGAGGTGTCCAGATTCAGGAAGCCGTTATTTACCATAAAATTCAACGCTTCCATGATTCCCATCAGGAAACCGCTGGCTACAATGGCAGGAATAATCGGCACAAAAATATCGCCCAGGGTTTTAATGGCTCTTTTGTAAAAGGGCTGCTTCTGGGCCGCAGCCTCCTTCGCCTCGTCCTTGCTGACACCGCTCATGCCGGAAATGGACAGGAACTCATCGTAAACCTTATTGACTACGCCCGTTCCCAAAATAATCTGAAGCTGTCCGGCTGCGCTGAACACACCCTTGACGCCGTCGATGTCCTCTACCGCCTTAGCATCACATTTTCCGTCATCGGCCAGTACCAAGCGAAGTCTTGTGGAGCAATGCGCCACCGATACCAGGTTCTCTCTTTTTCCTGCTTTCTCATAAATCGCTTCTGCTGTCTTTCTGTAATCCATGCTTACCTCCTCTTTCCCGTTACGCCCGCAGCCGTCCCGCTGCGCCCGGCGCGTTAACTGTTACTCCGATCTCTTCCCCTTCCGGATAAAACCGGGTAGAAAATACATCTTTTCCGCCGTTCAAAAACACTTCCACGCAGGAAGCGTCCACAATGACCCTCATATCTGTCAGTCTCGTTATTTCCCTTCCGCGCATTGTACGGCCCGATCCCAATAGGTTATCTTGAAATTCCATGCGGAAAATCTGTTCTCTGCTGTTCCAGGTGAGCCACAGATGCTCCGCCAGTGTTATTTTTACATTTTCTCCCAGTTTATTCAGATCCGGAAGCTCGATTTCGAAAGCTTTTCCAAGGCTGCCTGCAAAATCATTTTTAAAAGGCTGCTCCTTCGTCCAGTATGCGTCCAGCTCCCGTATGGGATTCTGACAGAGCACGCCATCTTTCACGGAAAGTTCCCGGGGCAGGGTCAGCACATGCTGCCAGCCATCCTCCACCGTGCGGTTCGTGTAGAATTCATCCACATCCGCCATACCCATCCAGCCGATTTCGATACGCCGTCCATCCTCGGTCTCAAAGGTCTGGGGCGCATAGAAATCAAAGCCGCCGTCCAGTTCCCGAAAACTGCCATTGACGGAAGTGATCCGGAAATCACTGTCCAGAAAGGTCGTGACGCTCTGATACACATTGTTATAGCGAAATCCGTCAGCCTCCACGCCCTGAGGAGAGATACTTAAAACCGTATATCCGTCCACCTCATACAGATCCGGGCATTCCCACATATAGCCGAAGGCCTTCGGCGATTTCAGCCGGTGAGTGCAGAACCATTTGACGCCGTCGCCGGAGGTAAAGAGCAGCACCTCGCCCTGATCCTCTTTTGTCCGGGCGCCCTGTACCATATACCAGCGGCCATTTTTCTTCCACACCTTCGGATCCCGCACATGGCAGGTCAGATCCATGGGATAATCCCCGTTGGTCAGAAGAAGCTCCTTCCGCTCAAAATGAATCCCGTCATAGCTCACTGCCCGGACTGTGTTGGCCTGACGGCCCTGATTGATATAATCATAAGCTCCCGCCTCCTTCACATTTCCTGTGTAGTAGAGATACATATGTTCGTCCTCTATGACCGCAGAACCGGAGTAGACCCCGTGGCAGTCATAGGGCTGATCCGGCACCAGCGGAACGCCCTCCAGCTTCCAGTGAAGCATATCCCTGCTGGTACAGTGGGCCCAGAATTTCAGGCCGCCCTTCTCATCGAAGGGGGAATACTGATAAAAGGCGTGGTATATTCCCTTGTACTGACACAGACCGTTGGGATCATTCAGCCACCCTACCGGCGGCGCGATATGAAAGGCAGGCCGCCAGCGGCTGCCAGAGTCTTTTGTTTCCTTTATCTTCTGGGAAATCAGCTTATCCCAGGTTCTGTTTAATGCGTTCATCTTCTTACCTTTCTGAGCTTTCACGGATAACAAGCTCTGCCTGCATAGGGTTGTCAAAACATTCCTGATTCGCAGGCTGTTCGATTTTCTGAATCAAAATATCCACAGCCCGGGCTGCCATCTCCCGGTTCGGCTGGGATACGCTGGAAAGTCCCGGATACAGATATTCGCAGGTGTATGTATTATCGAAGCCCACCAGGGCCGCTTGATCCGGCATGGAGATCCCCAGTCTCTGCAGAATGCCATGAAGCTGCACTGCCCGACGGTCATTGTAGGCAAAGATGCCACATTTTCCCGGGTGCTCCCGGAAATGCGCCTGCAAAATGCTCCGGATCTTCCCGGAATCCTTTGTCTCAATCACAGTCAGCTTCTGCTCAAAGTCCGGATCGCTCTCTTTCATCTTTTCCGCAAAGCCCTGATACTTCCTGTCCCCGGTAGTTCCCACAAACAGATAATTCTCACAGCCGATATGCCGCAGATGTTCAGCCACCCGGGCTCCTGCAGCCGCATGGTCAATGTAGACGCAGTCCATGTGCTCCGTCTGTCGGGTGATGGACACCGCCGGAATATCCAGCTCTTTGATCTCCGCCCGGAATTTCGGATCCTGCTCCAGAACCGGAACGATAATCAGACCGTCTACCCGGTAACGCCGCATGACCTCCAGGCAATGCTTTTCCTTTTCCCGATCGTAATCCGAATTAAACAATATCAGGCTGTAGCCCTTTTCTCTGGCAGCCTGTTCCATATATTTCTCCAAATCCGCGAAAAAAGAGTTGGAAATATCCGTCAGTACCACGCCGATCAGCTTGGTGCCGCTGCCCACCAGACTGCGGGCCATGGCATTGGGCTGAAAATGATGTTCCCTGGCACAGGCCAGCACCTTTTCCCGCACCTCCGGATTCACGGAAGTATTTCCGTTCAGGACCCGGGATACCGTCGGCTGGGACACTCCTGTAAGACGGGCGATTTCGGTCATTGTAATCATATTTGTCGTCTCCTGTTTCTGGTTTCTCTTCTGCTTCCATGTCATAAAAATTCAGTATTTTCGCTTGTGAATACGTATTCACAGGACAACATTATAGTAGCATGGGGCGGGGTAGGTGTCAATCGGTGGAATTACCAAAAAAAGGTGGGATTTTTGTGCATTGCTACAAAAAGGAAGGGATTTGTAAGACGGACAAAAGCGAGGCGGGAAAAATTTTCCACGCTCGGGGACAAATAGCCCTCCTTAGGAAAGTTTTTCCCGCCCCGCTTTCTGGGGTTGAAATAATGTTTATTATAACCGTCTTTATGAGAGCATAAATTCTTCCCACTTTTCCGGGAATCCCATTGTTTTAATATCAACATGCTCATATTTTTCAAATAATGCTTCTAATGCCTCTACAAATATTTTCCAATGGTCATCGTCTTTTAATAACTGTTTGATGCATAGCAGTACCCCAAATATTCGATTATTTCTAATACCTGCCTGTGAATATTCTTTATATAGAGTCGGTGTTTTTGATAATTTCGCATTATAAAGTCTCCCATAATGCGCACACACATTACGCACATATGAGATGCTTTCCAACCAACTCTCCAAATATGTATAGCCTACGCCAAAAGATTTCGCTACTGCTTTTTTATCAGAATTTAGCATATTTTTATAGAATTTCGATAAAGTTCCAAAGCTAAACACTTCTACTAATGCATAAAATGGTAATTCTCCACCCTCGTAATTTTCTTGAAAGTTCTTTACAAATGGAGCTTTAGCATTTCTTCTGAGTTCTTCCTCTATATCTTTCAAAAATATTTTATGATATTCACTATTTTGGAAATTATCTGCCTTTTTATATCCTATAACTCCATATCGTTCTGAGACATAATTTCCAATTCTACACCTTGCATTTACTTCTATTTTTTCTATTTCCGGAAAGATGAGTTGTCGAAATTCAGCATTAAATAAATACAATTCTACAATTTGTTCAAAAGTTATATTTTCCCGATAATTGCCGTTCTTAATTTTTAACTCCAAACTATATGCCTTAATCAACCTAAAATATGAAATATCATTTAGAATTTTTTCTGCATACTCTTCATTTTCTATATTTAATCCTATTGTCCTCAAATTTTCTATCTGTTTCTTAATGGACATAGGCGGTTGATGTTTTTTCAATTTTTCCATATAACATCTCTTTAAAATTAAAAGACCCAACGTGGTCCGCATCGTTGAGAGGCGTGTTGGGTTCTGTTGATTTCATTATATGTAATTTCCCTGAAAAAATCAACTACTTTATCCTGATTTTTAATAATTTTAATAATTTCATTTTTGACTCTACATCTGATAGTTTAAAGCGTGTTGTGTTTTTGGTTTTCTATGCTTATAACACTAATGACAAATCAAGTAAATGAATGTCAGTAATGCAAGAAGGAACATTCCAAAGGCCATCAGGTCTTTAAAATCAAAATGTTTCATTCGCATCACCCCCATTCTTATGTAAGAATCGGGGCCAGCCACCCTGCAACACGGTTGTTTTCTCGGATTCCATTATATCCGATATTTCCCGCACTTTCAACTATCAGCCATATTCAATTTTCCAATAAAAAAGCTACCAGTCACAAAACTGATAGCTTAAAGTGTTTTCTTATTCTCTTGTTTTAGGTAAAGAAAAAGGGGCTGTGAAAAAACATAACCTATAAAAAAGAAGGACCAAGGATTCATAATGAATCCAAGGTCCTCTTTTTGTGTTAAAATT
>NZ_JAOQKC010000017.1:65801-72622 GCF_025567165.1 Laedolimicola ammoniilytica | reverse complement strand
AGGGCAGATATTTCCGCATGGGGAAGAAAATCGGCGCGGCGAGCTTCCTTGAAATCCTTGCGCCGGAGCTTAACGACCGTATCTTAGCGGATATGTTGGACTTGGAAACAGGCGTTATTGTCAATCTCCACATTAAAAGTATCGACCAGTCGGAAGCAATCAAGACCATTAAGCGCAAAATCACTGACCTTGACAAGATGAAGATTGAGGAACAGAAAAAAGCGGTTAGAAGCGGTTACGATATGGATATAATTCCGTCCGACCTTGCCACCTTTGGAAATGAAGCAAAGAACCTGTTGCAGGATTTACAGAGCCGCAACGAGCGAATGTTTCTTCTCACGTTCCTTGTGGTAAACATGGCAGACACGAAGCGGAAACTGGAAAATGACATTTTCGCGGCGGCGGGCATTGCACAGAAATACAACTGCGCCCTGACCCGTCTTGACTATCAGCAGGAAGCGGGGCTGATGTCCTCTATCCCTTTGGGGGAGAACCTTATCCCGATACAACGGGGACTTACCACATCAAGCACCGCTATTTTTATCCCGTTCATCACGCAGGAGCTATTTCAGACCGGGTCTGCCCTGTATTATGGGCTGAACGCTTTAAGCAACAACATGATACTCTGCGACCGCAAGCAGCTTAAAAACCCGAATGGGCTTATCTTGGGAACACCGGGCAGCGGAAAATCCTTTGCGGCAAAGCGGGAAATCACAAACGCCTTTCTCATTACTGACGATGATATTTTTATCTGCGACCCGGAAGCCGAGTATTTTGCCCTTGTCAAGCGGCTTGGCGGGCAAGTGATACGCTTATCCCCGACCGGGAAAGGCATGGACGGCAAGCCCCAGTATGTGAACCCTATGGATATGAACCTTAATTACAGCGAGGACGACAGCCCCCTTGCACTGAAAAGTGATTTTATCCTGTCCCTCTGCGAGCTTGTCATTGGCGGCAAGGAGGGCTTGCAGCCCGTTGATAAGACCGTCATCGACCGCGCCGTAAGGAATGTGTACCGGGACTACCTTGCTGACCCCGACCCGGCAAAAATGCCTATCTTGGGCGACCTTTACGACGAGCTGTTAAAACAGCCGGAGCCGGAAGCTGCCCGCATTGCAGCGGCATTGGAGCTGTATGTTTCCGGCAGTCTTAACGTATTCAACCACAGAACGAATGTGGAGCTTTCTAACCGCCTTGTCTGCTTTGACATTAAGCAGCTTGGGAAGCAGCTCAAAAAGTTAGGTATGCTCATTGTGCAAGACCAGATATGGAACCGCGTTACCATTAACCGGGCAGAAAAGAAATCTACCCGCTACTATATGGACGAATTTCACTTGCTCTTAAAAGAGGAACAGACCGCCGCTTACAGTGTGGAGATTTGGAAGCGTTTTAGAAAATGGGGAGGCATACCCACAGCTATCACGCAGAACATTAAGGACTTGCTTGCTTCCCGCGAGGTGGAAAATATCTTTGAAAACTCTGATTTTGTCCTCATGCTCAATCAGGCACAGGGCGACCGGGCTATCCTTGCAAAGCAGTTAAATATCAGCCCACAGCAGATGAAGTATGTAACCCACACCGAAGCAGGCGAGGGACTTATCTTTTATGGGAATGTGGTGCTTCCCTTTGTAGACCATTTCCCGAAAGATACCGAGCTTTACCGCATTATGACGACGAAGCCGGAGGAAGTGAGCAGCCTATGAAACAGTTAAAACCACGCGATAAAATCACGCAGAAAATGACCCGCGACGGTGCGGTGGAAATCAATGAAACACAGCAGACTGCCGAGCGTATCAGCAGCCGGGAAGCAGACAGCGACTTTTCACAGCCGGACACCGCTACCGCAGAGCGTGTCATGGAACACCTTGACGCAGCCCATACCCGAAAGGCAAGCAAAAAGGCAGTCAAGAAAGCACAGGAAGCGGCTGTTTTGCGTACTTCCACTTCACGCTTGCAGTTTACCGACGAGGAACGGGAAACGCCAAAACTGCAACCCTACATCAAAAAATCGGAAAAAGCAGCCGACAAACTGGACGCAGCAAAGGCAGCTCTCCCGAAGCAGAAGAAACTTGTAAAAGAGCGCACCTTTGAGGAAACCACCGGAAAGGCAAAGACCCGTTTACGCTTTGAAGAACAGGAAAAGCCGATACCCGGCGGCAAAGCCCACAGTAACCCGTTATCCCACCCCGCGCAGGAAGCGGGTATTTTTGTTCACAACAAAATCCATAGCGTCGAGAAAGATAATTCCGGTGTGGAGGGCGCGCACAAATCGGAGAAACTTGCCGAGCGCGGCGCAAGGTACGGGACAAGAAAATTAAAACAGGGCTACCGCAGCCATAAGCTGAAACCCTACCGGGAAGCGGCAAAGGCAGAACAGGCAGCGTTTAAGGCAAACGTCAATTTTCAGTATCACAAAGCCTTGCAGGAGAACCCGCAGCTTACAAGCAATCCCTTTTCCCGGTTCATGCAGAAACAGAAAATCAAACGCCAGTATGCAAAAACCGTAAAGAAAAGCGGCGCAGCCACCGCCAAAGCTGCCGCCGGAGCGTCCCAAACAGCAGCAAAGAAAGCGGCTGCCTTTGCAGGACGACACCCGGCAGGCGTGATAATCGCTATCGCCGCGCTGCTTCTGTTCATCATGGTATCCGTAGGGCTTTCCTCTTGTGGGGCAATGTTTTCCGGCAGCATGAACAGCGTGTTAGGGACTTCCTACACGTCCGAGGACAGCGACCTTGTGGCAACGGAACAGAGCTATGCTGCAATGGAAAATGAGCTGCAACAGGAAATTGACAATATCGAAAGCACCCACAGCGGCTATGATGAATACCGCTATGACCTTGATACTATCGGGCATAACCCCCACGAATTAGCGTCGTACTTGACTGCCCTTTTGCAGAGTTACACCCCGCAGAGCGCACAGGCAGAGCTAAAACGGCTGTTCGGCTTACAGTACACCTTGACGCTGACGGAAGAAATCGAGATACGCACCACCACCGACGAGGAGGGCAACGAGGAAGAATACGAATACCGTATCTTAAATGTGAAACTGACAAACAAGCCGATTGCTTCCCTTGCGGAAGAACTGCTGAACCCACAGCAGTTTGAAATGTTCAAGGTGTACTTACAGACACAGGGCAACAAACCGTTGATTTTTGGCGGCGGCTCTCCCGACGGAAGCCCGTCCGAGGATTTAAGCGGCGTGGAGTTTGTAAACGGCACACGTCCCGGAAACCCGGAGCTTATGGAGCTTGCAAAACAGCAGGTCGGAAACGTGGGCGGCTACCCTTACTGGTCTTGGTACGGATTTAACAGCCGCGTGGAATGGTGCGCCTGCTTTGTGTCATGGTGCTACAATCAAGCCGGAAAAAGCGAACCCCGCTTTGCGGGC
This sequence comes from Laedolimicola ammoniilytica, assembly GCF_025567165.1. NCBI lineage: Bacteria > Bacillati > Bacillota > Clostridia > Lachnospirales > Lachnospiraceae > Laedolimicola > Laedolimicola ammoniilytica. The sequence continues at coordinate 69,234 of NZ_JAOQKC010000017.1, read as the reverse complement.
TGCGAATGGCAGGGCGTTCCTTGGTTCCAGTCAAGGGGACAATGGGGCGCACGCGGCTATGAGAATATCGCACCGGGCGACGCTATCTTTTTCGACTGGGATTTAGACGGCGTTGCCGACCATGTGGGGCTTGTGCTTGGCAGGGACGGAAGCCACGTCTATACCGTTGAGGGCAATTCCGGCGACGCCTGCAAGATTAAAAGCTATGACCTCAACTATCAATGTATCAAAGGCTACGGGCTGATGAACTGGTAAGCAGCCCCGAAAAGAAAGGAGAATTTATTTTATGGCAAACAACAAAATCGACCGTATCAATAAGGAAATCGCAAAGACCCGCGAGAAAATCACAGAGTATCAGAACAAGTTAAAAGGACTGGAAGCGCAGAAAACCGAAGCGGAAAACCTTGAAATCGTGCAGCTTGTACGCGCTATGCGACTTACCCCGCAGGAATTAAATGCTATGCTGTCCGGCGGCGGTATTCCCGGCATGAACGCCGCACCCGCTACCGAAGCGGCAGACTACGAAGAACAGGAGGACAATGCAGATGAAAAATAAACTCAAACAGACCATGACTGCCCTTTGTGCCGCCCTTATCCTTATGGGCGGTTTTTCTGTCCCTGCCTATGCACAGGGAACAGCCGCAGAGCCACCCACAGAGGACGCGACCAACGACAGCAATGTAGTGGTGGAAGAACCGGAAACGCCGCCCCTTACCCCAAAGGGCAACGCAACACTGGTGGACGATTTCGGCGGCAATAAGCAGCTTATCACTGTTACCACCAAAGGCGGCAACTACTTTTATATCCTCATTGACCGGGCAACCGAGGGGGAACAGACCGTACATTTCCTTAATCAAGTGGACGAAGCCGACCTTATGGCACTGACCGAAACCGGGGAAGCCACGAAAAAGCCGGAAGTCTGCAACTGTACGGAAAAATGCGAAGTCGGAAAGGTAAATACGTCCTGCCCGGTATGTGCAACTACTCTGACAGGCTGCACAGGCAAGGAACCCACGCCAACACCCACCGAGCAGCCGGAAGAACCCAAAGAAAAAGACGGCAATCCCGGCGCGGTGCTTGCCTTAGTCCTCTTTGTGCTGCTTGGTGGCGGCGCGGCGTTCTACTACTTTAAGTTTGTAAAACCGAAGCATAACGTGAAAGGAAGCACCGACCTTGAAGATTTTGACTTTGAGGATTACGACGAGGACGAGCCGGAAGCAGATACCGGGGAAGTTTCCAAAGAGGAAGAAACGGAGGACGAGGAAGTATGACCCTGTTTACCGACAATCCCTTTGAAAAGATGATGATACAGAAGCCGGACTATGGCAAACGGGAAAAATCCCCGCCGGAGATTTCTTCCCCACGCTGCGCGGGCTGCCCTTACAAGGGGCAGTCCCCTTGTGTGGGGTACTGTATGAGAAAACTGGAAAACAAACGACAGACCGAACGATAAAAGGAGGAATTATCATTGATTTTAGTTATCGCAGAAAAGCCCAGTGTGGCACAGACAATCGCTGCCGTACTTGGGGCAAAGGAAAAGAAAGACGGATTTCTCATAGGAAGCGGCTATATCGTTTCTTGGTGCGTGGGACATTTGGTAGGGCTTTCCGAAGCTGCCGCCTACGGGGAGCAGTATAAAAAGTGGAGCTATGACAGCTTACCGATTTTGCCGCAGGAATGGAAGTACACCGTTGCTTCTGACAAGGAAAAGCAATTCAAGACCTTAAAGGAACTTATGCACCGGGCAGACGTTTCCGAAGTCGTCAATGCCTGCGACGCGGGGCGCGAGGGAGAACTCATTTTCCGTTTTGTCTACGAAGTTGCCGGGTGCAGGAAGCCCACGCGCCGCTTGTGGATTTCCTCAATGGAAGAAGCTGCTATCAAAGAGGGCTTTTCTCATCTGAAGAACGGCGAAGCATACGACGCGCTCTTTGCTTCCGCATTATGCAGGGCAAAGGCTGACTGGCTAATCGGTATCAACGCCACCCGTCTTTTTTCTGTCCTTTACAACCATACCTTGAATGTGGGACGCGTACAGACCCCGACCTTAAAAATGCTTGTTGACCGGGACGCGGCGATTACCACGTTCAAGAAAGAAAAATACTATCATGTGCGCCTGTCCTTATCCGGCGCGGAAGCTGCAAGCGAAAAACTGTCTGACCGTTCCGAAGCTGACAGGCTGAAAGCTGCTTGTGAAGCGTCAAAAGCAGTCTGTACTTCCCTTGTGAAAGAGAAAAAGACCGCAGCCCCGCCGAAGCTCTTTGACCTTACTTCTTTGCAGAGGGAAGCAAACCGCCTGTTCGGATATACCGCAAAGCAGACCCTTGACCTTGCACAAGCCCTGTATGAAAAGCGTTTGCTTACTTATCCGAGAACCGACAGCGCATTTCTGACCGACGACATGGGCGACACAGCGGCGGGCATTATCAAGCTGCTTTGTGGGAAATTTTCTTTTATGGCGGGCATGGACTTTGCGCCGGAGCTTGCAAAAGTGCTGAACAGTAAAAAGGTATCAGACCACCATGCCATTATCCCGACTATGGAGCTTGCAAAGACCGACCTTGCCGCGCTGCCGGAAAGCGAAAGGAATATCCTTACCCTTGCCGGGGCGCGTCTGCTCATGGCGACCGCCGCAGTACATACCTTTGAAGCGGTTACGGCTACATTTGAATGTGCCGGACAGTCCTTTACCGCAAAGGGAAAAACAGTGCTGTACGACGGTTGGAAAGAGATTGACCGCCGTTACCGGGCAGCCTTAAAGAACAAGCCCGAAACGGACGACGCAGACAGCGACACAGAAAAGACCCTGCCGCCATTTACCGAGGGACAGACCTTTGAAAATCCGGCGGCAACGGTAACGGAACATGACACAACACCGCCAAAACCTCACAACGAAGCGTCGCTGCTCTCTGCTATGGAGCACGCCGGAAGCGAGGACACCGACCCGGACGCAGAACGCAAAGGGCTTGGAACTCCCGCCACCCGCGCCGCCGTCATTGAAAAACTGGTAAAGGGCGGTTTTGTGGAGCGAAAAGGCAAGCAGCTACTTCCCACAAAGGACGGTATCAACCTTGTGTGCGTCCTGCCGGACACCTTGACAAGCCCGCAGCTTACCGCAGAATGGGAAAACAATCTGACACAGATTGCAAAAGGCAAGGCAGACCCCGCCGCATTTATGGAGGGTATTGAGAATATGGCGCGGGAACTGGTAAAGACGTACCCGTTTCTTTCTGATGATAAAGCGCAGATGTTCAAGCCGGAACGGGAAGCGTTGGGAAGCTGCCCCCGCTGCGGTTCTCCTGTCTATGAGGGCAAGAAGAATTACTATTGCAGCAATAAGGAATGTATCTTTACCATGTGGAAAAATGACCGTTTCTTTGAAGAACGAAAAGTAACCTTTACCCCGAAGATTGCCGCCGCGCTCTTACAATCC
>NZ_JAOQKC010000017.1:0-65493 GCF_025567165.1 Laedolimicola ammoniilytica | reverse complement strand
CGGGCGCGGGGTACTGAATGATGAAACTGGAAAGCGCAGCGTCCGCGCTGCCTTTGGGAAAGGAGGTTACACATGGCAAATTTACGGGACACCGTAAAAGACTATCAAGAAGAATTAAGGGACGGTATCGCTTGGGTGGCGTTTTGGAAAACGGGACGTTCTTGGAACGCGGAATATTTCCACCTTGAAATGGGCGATATTCTCTACCCGGAGGACAGAAGCCGCATGGAAGAAATCAAACAGGCTGACCCTGCCGCCGTTGTGGTAAACGGCTATTATTCCGGCTATCTTGGCGAGGACAGGAACCTTGACGAACTGACCGCCGGGGTGCGCCGCCACTACGAAAACGGATATAGCAATATCGGGGAATTTATCGAAGCCCACGACGACAGGCTGCCGCCGGAGCTTATCGAGGAAGCAAGAGCCGCCGCCCACGCTGCGGGGCTGCCTTTTTCTGAAAAAGCCTACCGGGGCGGCGAAGAACCCGACCCCTATCTATTTGACGGGAGCATGAGCATGGAGGACTACGAGCTTATGCACCGCATGATTGAGAAAGAAAGGAGTGAGCGCATGGAAGAAACGATTTTAAGCGGGTATCTTTCTAATCTTGGAAAGTACACCGAGGGCAGACCTGCGGGCGAATGGGTATCATTCCCCACGACTGCTGAACATTTGAAAGAAGTCTTTGACCGTATCGGGATAGACGGCAAAAACTACGGGGAGCTGCACATCACAGAATATCAGTCCTCTATTCCGGGACTGGCAGGGAAATTGACCGAGCTTGAAAGCCTTGACGAACTGAACTATTTGGGCGAGCTTTTGAAAATGCAGTTTGACGACGACCGGGAAAAATTTGCTGCGGCTATCACATACGGCGACCATACAAGGGACTTGCAGGACATTATAAACCTTGCACAAAATCTTGACTGTTACTGGATTTATCCGTCCGTAAAAACCGAGGAAGATTACGGGCATTATCTGATTGAAGAACTGGACGAGTTGGAGCTGCCGGAAGAAGCAAAAAACTATTTTCTCTATGAGGAATACGGGCGGGACGCTGCTATCAATGACGGGGGCAGATTTACCGAGCAGGGATATATCTACAACAACCGCAACACCTTTACACAGTGGTATGACGGACGGGACGTGCCGGAGGAATATCGGGTAACACCGCAGCCGCCAGTACAGGAAAAGGAACAGGCAGACATTGACGCTGCCGCAGCCATACCGACCACTGCCACAGAGCAGCCCCCGGTTCTCCCGATTATCCTATCTTCCGAAAAGCCCGCCAACAAAATGAAAGAGATTACCGACCGACTGGAACAGGGCATTTTGGGGATTTATGAAAGCGACCGTTACGCCGACTATCTGCGTACTATGTCTAAATTCCATGATTACAGCCTAAACAATACAATCCTTATCGCCATGCAGGGCGGCAACCTTGTAAAAGGCTATAAACAATGGGAAAAGGAATTTGACCGCCATGTAAAGCCGGGGGAAAAAGCTATCAAGATAATTGCGCCCGCGCCCTTTACCGTTAAGAAACAGGTGGAAAAAATCGACCCGGACACGCAAAAGCCTGTTTTCGATAAGAACGGGAAAGCCGTTACCGAGGAAAAGGAAATCCAAATCCCCGCCTTTCGTGTGGTATCTGTTTTTGACGTGTCGCAGACCGAGGGTAAGGAGTTGCCCGACCTTGGGATAAAGGAGCTTACGGGCGACGTGGAACAGTATCAGGATTTTTTCGCTGCCCTTGAAAAAACTTCCCCCTTTGCTATGGGATTTGAAGCACTAAGCGGCAGTATAAAAGGACGCTGCAATTATGAGGAAAAGTGTATTCTCATCAACGAGGGCATGGACGAATTGCAGAATATCAAGACCGCTATCCATGAAATTGCCCATGCGACACTCCATGACATAGACAAAGACGCGCCGGAACGTCCCGACCGTCGCACCCGCGAGGTACAGGCAGAAAGCGTCGCCTATGCCGTTTGCCAACACTACGGGCTTGATACGTCGGACTATTCCTTTGGATATATCGCCGGGTGGAGCAGCGGAAAAGAACTTGCAGAACTGAAAGGCTCTCTTGAAACAATCCGCAGCACCGCCGCAAGTCTGATTGATACCATAGACGGACATTTTGCAGAAATCCAAAAGGCACAGGATAAGGAACAGACCACCGAACAGGCACAGACCCCACAGGAAGCTACCATACAGCCCGAAGCAGAAGCAGCCGCGCCGGAGCTTCCCGAAGAAACAGCCCCGGTACAGGAAAAAGAAGCACAGACCGAGCCGGAAGCTGATACAGGCGCAAGCAGCGAAGCACCACAGCCGGAACAAGCTGCACCCGCCGCACCTTATTACACAATCAACGAAGCTGCCGCCAAACGTGCAAAGGACGCAAACAGTTTTTCCGATTATAAGCAAGGCAGCGCGACGGCTGAATACAGGCACTATGTAGATGAAGCCGTACAGCTTGCAGAAAGGCAGAAACAGCGGGTAGACCCGATGTACCATGAGAAAATCGACAGCCTGCTTGACACCTACGCCCGGAAACTGGCGGCGAACATGAACAAAGGCTATGAGATTGACGCGCGTGTTCCCTCTATCCTCATTGCGGGCGGCTCTAACTTCCCCACAAGGAAGAAAGAAAAGCAGAACGCAGCCCGCGACAGCAATTACCGGGAATGGCAGGACATACAAGGACTTCTTGATAAAATCCGCAGTACCGGCATGGGCGGTATCAGTGCAGACGACCCGCAGGCAGTACAGAAGTTAGAAAAGAAACTGGAAAGCCTTGAAAAATCACAGGAAACCATGAAAGCCGTAAACGCCTACTACCGCAAGCATAAGACCCTTGACGGCTGCCCGCATTTGTTGCCGGAACAGCTTGAAAAATTAAAAGCGGACATGGCGAGCAGTTGGCATTTGGGGGACAAGCCCTTTGCGACTTGGGCGTTATCCAACAACAGCGCGGAAATCCGGCGCGTGAAAGACCGTATCAAATCCCTTTCACAGCAAAAAGAAATCGGTTTTGTGGGTTGGGAATTCGACGGCGGCAAGGTGGAAGCAAACACCGAAGCGAACCGTCTGCAAATCTTCTTTGAGGATAAGCCGGACGAAGCTACGCGGGAAGCCTTAAAAAGCAACGGCTTCCGTTGGTCGCCAAAAGCCGGGGCATGGCAGCGGCAGCTTACCAGTAACGCCTATTATGCGGCTGATTATGTCAAGGCGATTGCACCTCTTACCGGGGAAAAGCCTACCGAGTTACAGCGGGCGCATATCCGGGCGCAAAAGGTAGCTGCACAGGAACAATTCGCACAAGGGCAGCCGGAGCAGGAAGCCCCACAGGATAAAGACACCTTTTCCATTTATCAGATAAAAGGCGGGGACGAAACAAGGGACTTGCGTTTTGAGCCTTACGACCGTCTGATTGCCGCCGGACACCGGGTAGACCCGAAAAACTATGCCCTTGTCTATTCCGCACCTCTTACGCCGGGGACTTCCCTTGAAGATATTTACACCCGCTTTAATATCGACCACCCGAAAGATTTTAAGGGACACAGCCTTTCCGTTTCCGACGTGGTGGTACTTCATCAGAACGGACAGGACACCGCCCACTATGTAGACAGCTTCGGTTATAAGGACGTGCCGGAGTTTTTGCAGCCGGAAAATTATCTGAAAGCTGCCGAACAGACCACCGAGCAGAATTACAACATGATTGACGGGCAGATAAACAACACCCCGACCGCTACGGAACTGGAAGAAAAAGCAAAAGCCGGAGGACAGATTTCCCTTGCAGAATACGCCGAAGCCCTCAAAGCAGAAAAGAAACAGGCAGAGCCGGAGAAAAAGTCCTCTATCCGGGCGCAGCTTAAAGCAGCGAAAGAACAGGCACCGAAGAAACAGGCAAGACAGAAAACACAGGATTTGGAAAGGAGCTGACCTATGAAGTTACAAAAATTTGAAAATGTGGACGTTATTGCTTCCCTTGAAGCCATAATGAAACAGAACACCGCTTTTTATCAGAGCGATTTTGACATAGACAAACAGATTTTGCGGAAAGCGGCGGTAAGCCTTATCCCGGAGGACAAACGGCTTTTGTGGTTTTCCCGCCCGTCCGGGACGTGCTGCTTCCGGGAACGGGACGTTTTTCTAAAGGACACAAGGCAGCATAATACATGGCGGTTTTACGGGGAACAGACCCGCGATACTATCCTTGCCTATGCGGTGGAACTGACAGGCACAGAGCAGGAAAAAATCAAGGGCAATCTTTATGAACTGGATTATTTGCAGCATTTCCGGGAAGTAATCGAAAAATCAATCCCTGCCGACAACTACACGCTGATTTATGAGCATGGGGAGCTGACAAAGCCTGCCGGACAATATTTTGACGGGGACACTGACCCGCAACTTGGAAAGTTTATACGTTTTGAAGCACAGCCAAACGACCCGGAAGCCTTAAAAAGCCTTTTGAGGGAACAGCAGAAAAAACGAACACCGCATACGCAGAGGGATTTTCAGTTACATATCGCCGCCCTGCATGATAGACAGATTGAAACAGAAGCCCGCCGGATTGTGGAAAATGTAAAAGGGCTTGGAGAACCGGACAGCCCCGAAAAGACCCATTGTGCGGTAGAACTTTCTCCCTACTTTGTTCCACTGGCAACGGATAAGGATATGGAACGGCTGCTTTCCATGCTCCCTTACAAAAGCCTTTCCTTATCTACGTTGGAGGGCAGGCATGGAGTTTATTCGCTGATAGATAAAAGCGAGAGGAATAAAGAGATGAAACAGTCCCCTCCCTCTGTCCGGGCGCAGTTACAAACAGAAAAATCCCCAAAAGTCCCGAAAAAGACAGCAAAATCAAAACATCACGAATTGGAGGTATGAGCATGATTAGACTGACCGTTGAAGAAATGAACCTGTTGAGTATTTACCATGAGGGAAGCAAAGCACAGCTTATGGAAAATATGACGGCTGCGCTGCCGTTCATGGACGAGGATATGCGCCCCTTTGCAGAACGCACCTTACAGAAAATTTCCCCGCTAACAGAAAACGAGTATGCGGAGCTTGCCATTTTCGCCGCTGATGAAGTATGACCGGGGGTAAGCGGCTTACGCCGCCACAGAGCCGAAAAGTCAACAGCCTTGTAAAAAAGGAGTGCTGCAACTGCGAGCGCGGACACTGTATCTTACTGGACGACGGGGAGGAATGTGTCTGCCCGCAGCTCATTTCCTGTTCGCTTTTATGCAAGTGGTTTCAAATTGCCGTACTTCCTCTTGATAAGCTACTGTATGCAGAGCTTTTCAAGACAGAGGACAAAAAGCGTTGTACCGAGTGCGGCACGTTCTTTGTATCAAAATCGAACAGCGTCAAATACTGCCCGGACTGCCGGAAGCGGATTACCCGCAGACAGGCAGCCGAGCGCATGAGGAAACGGCGTGCGGCGGTTACGCGATAAGGGCAAAAAAAGCCTTGATTTACAGGGCATAAATGACGTGAAACTGGCATAGGCGATACAGAATACCTTTTCCCTTAAAATGGGGGTTCTACTGCGTAACATTTTAAAATCAGTACCTATAAAAGAACAGGGTGCGGGAGGTCATTACTGGCTTCCTGCGCCCTGTTCTTTTTGTGTCTGACTGTCTTTATCCTGCATTTCCGGCTTCGGCTGTAATTCTTTTTCTATCCGGTTCCGGTAATGGGTTTTCCTGCGGTAAAAATATTTTGTTACTTCCTGTTCCGGCAGCCATATCCCCGCAGCTTCTATCCGTTCCATAACAGCGGCAACGATTTCCCGGTTGTTGTACTTATGCGGCTCCTGTCCCTTTTCTATCCAAAGACGGCGGTATTCCTCATAAAGCCATGTACTGATAGTTTCTTTCTGCCGTTGCTTCAAATGCCGGAACTGCTTATCTGTCCGCAGCAGCTTCCCGTCTACCTTTTTATGATTTTTTGTCCCGATTTCTTTTTTCCTCTCTTTCCATTTCTTCAAGTGGAAACTGGGGGAGGGCTTCTATCAGCTTCATTGTGATATACTGGCGCATATCTTCATCAATTTCCAGTTTGAATGTTCCGTCCGGCTGACGTTTCTTTACAGTTGCCTGCCTGTCGATTTCGTCCTTGTAGCACATAAGCACCTTTTCCACCGCCCATGTTTCTCCGGTAACGGCGGCGCTTATGGTTTCATAATCGGGTATCGTTTGGTCTGCCATGTTTTCACGCTCCTGTCTATATTGGAATACCTTTATCCTACCACGCTTTTATAGATATTTCTACTGTAAGCGTTCGGTTTCCCTGCCCCGTTCCGGTTCTTTTTCCAGTCTTAAAATACTGTCTATGTTCTGTTTGATAACGTCGTATTCCTTGACCTGTTTTTTCAGCTTGCCATAATCAGTGTAAAGGGCTTCTTTCTGCGCTTGGAGCTTCCCGTATTCTTCCTGCATGGCGGCAAGATTGGGGAGCTTGGTAACGCCCGCCGCTTTCAATGCCTTTGCCGCCGCTTCATGGAGTATCAGACTGCTTTCCTGCTTTGCCCGGTATGTGTCCTTATCCTTTGCCCTGCGGTATGCTTCATAGACGGTTTTTGTTTTTTGGTAGGTGGTAACGTGCTTCATCAGCACCGCCATGTCTGCAAGACGTTTCTCCACGCTCTTTAATGCGTCTGCTGTCTTTTCATTTTCCGCATTTATTTCTTCAATCCGGCTGACTAAATCCGCGTACTGCTCAATCTTGTGTTCTGTCAAGAAATTCATAGTTTTTGCAGCCAGTTTCAGATTATGGATTTTCGCCCACTGTTCATAGCCCCGGCTCTCTTGTGCCTTGATACTACTTTCAATGTCGATAAGCAGCGATACGCCGCGCTGCTCTTTGGGAGCTTTCGCTGCCTTTGTGTGCTTGCCTGCAATCCGTTCTTTGATTGCTTCCTCTGTATAATCTGCACCGAGGGTTTTTATGCGGGTAAAGCGTTCCTGTCCGGGAGCGCGGCAGGAGATATATTTTCCCGGCTTTATCTCATAGCCCGCCGCCTGTAACCGCTGCAATAATTCTTCAAAACTTGCTACTTGGGGGATAAGTGTATCAACGGCAATTTTTAGCTTGCCTTTCCAACTTGTTCCCGTCTTTTCCGCTTGATATTCTGCATAGCTTTTTCCCTTACTGCCTTTACCCGGAATGACAACGGACAGCCCGTTTTCCCTGCACAGCTTATCACTTATGTTCCGTATGCCGTAGTAACTGCGCTTATTGGAATTGTACTTATGGTAGTCAACAAAGTTGACCGCACAAAAAATGATATGGTTATGGATATGCCCTTTGTCTATGTGGGTAGTCAAGACGTATTCATGCTGTCCCTTTGTTACCGCGTCGGCAAGCTGTTTTCCGATTGTGTGGGCTTTCTCACAGTCCACCTCTCCCGGTTCAAACGATTGTATCAGATGAAAGGCTAAGTTGTTCCCTTTCTGCCGAGCCTGCGACAAAGTATATTCAAACTCAATATCTGCCGTTTCATAGCTGCACCCAAAGGAGGACACAAGCGTTTTCCCGTCTGTCTTATCCGGGTTTTGGATATAATCAAGGGCTTTGCTCAACGTGCTTTTAATAGGCTTAATCTTTGTAACCGCCATATCTCCGCAAGCACCCCCCTTTATTTCCTCTATGTCCTCTTGGTAGACGCTGCCTGTCGCATTGACACGCTTTGCAATCTGATTGACGTTGACCCCGATTTTCTGTATCTCCGCTGTCATGGCTTTTATGTCGCTATGGTCTGTCTGAATGATATACCCGTCAATGGCAATCTTGCGAAGATACGCCGCCATATTTTGGGTAGGGACGAGCTTCATTTTCTGTTCAATCAATGCCCGTTCTTCCTCTGTTACATAGAATTTGATTTGTACTTTTCTTTTGCGTCCGTTCATGCAATCGTTCCTTTCCATTCCGAGGGTTTGGGACACTTCCCAACAAGCAATTTTTAACCGACGCACCGCAGGGCGGGAGGGCGAAAATACGGAAAAGGGTACTCTTTTCCTATGCTTGCTAAGAAAGTTTTTTATCTTTTATGTCCTTATTTCCCTCTACGGAGAAAAAACCATTTTGCCGAACTTATGCAAAAGAAAAACGCTGCAATCTCAAAAAAGATTACAACGCTTCCGAAAATCCATATTCAATTTTGCCGGACGTTTCTATTTGTCCTCTTTTTCGACTTCTGAAATTTCCTTTGCGGTTGCTGTTACAATCCGTATGCCGTTATCACTCATATCATCAAGCAGAGCGTCGAGCTGCCGCCGCTTTGTATCTTTTCCGACGGGCGTATCTAAAAGAAACTGGTCTACGGATATATTGTAACGGAGCATAAGCTCAAAAAAGATTTGCAGACTGGGGTGCTGTCCTTTATTCTCAATATTCGCAAGGTAGCGAGGGGAAATATACATTTCATCACTTACCTGTTTGCGGCTTTCCTTGCGTCCTGTCCGCGCAGCTTTTATCGCTTCTCCAAAGGCTTTGAAGTCATATTTTTCTACTGGTCTTTTTGCCATATTTATTCACCCAGTTACATTTTACTGTTCCCCTTTCTTCTTGGATATGTCTATACAGTTCCACTAATTAGCCATAATAATTCATATTTATATACTTGCTATTATTCGTATGTCCGACTATAATTATACTGATATGATTTGTAGAAAGGACTTGGGTGTTATGGAATATATGTCTTGCCCCGAAGCAGCGAAGAAATGGGGAATTTCTGAAAGGCGGGTACAGGTACTTTGCAGAGAAAACCGCATACCGGGTGTTTCAAAACTTGGATATATGTGGCTGATACCAAAGGACGCTGAAAAACCGATTGACGGGAGAACAAAACGAGGAAAGGAGCTGCACCATGAATAAAGTTTTGATTATAGATGATGATAAAGAGCTTTGCGCTCTTATGAAAAAGTGCATAGAGCAGGAAAAATTATCAGCCGTAACTGTATATAACGGTATTGAGGGGGTTCGTCTAATTGATGAAAATAAAGATAGCTATTCCCTTATTATTTTGGACGTAATGCTGCCGGATATAGACGGGTTTCAGATTCTCCAAAAAATTAGAGATACAAGCAATATCCCGGTGCTTATGCTTACTGCAAAAAGCAGCGAAGAAGATAAGGTTTTCGGTCTGCGACTGGGAGCAGACGACTACTTGACAAAGCCATTTGGTATTAACGAGCTTTTGGCGCGTGTCAATTCCCTTATCCGGCGATATACCACCTTAAACCCCTTTACGGCAGACATAGACAGCATATCGTTGAAAGATATGGTAATTGACAAATTAAATCGTACAGTTACGGTCAAAGATATTCCCGTTTTGCTTACAGGAAAAGAATTTGATTTACTTCTCTTTCTTGCTTCCAACAAAGGACGAGTATTTACCAAAAAACAAATTTATTCACAGGTATGGGAGGAAGAATACGCTTTTGATGATAGCAATATTATGTCTTTTATTAGCAAATTAAGGAAAAAGATTGAGCCAGACCCCGACCACCCCTTTTACATTTTAACTGTCCGGGGTGTCGGCTACCGTTTTAACAAGGAGGCGTAACATGGATATAAATGTTTATCTTTTCATAGTGATAGCCCTTATGCTGCTTATTATTATGTATCTCCTTTTTGTCTTACGGCGTGTGCGGACACAGCTTGCGCTGATAAAAGACGCCTTAGATGATATAAAGGGCGGGAATTTGAACCGACGTATTTTAGCAGGCGAAAACGATATGACAAAAACAATTTGCTATGACATTAACAAAATAGCAGTAAACAGTCAGGCGCAGCTTATACGGCAAAGACAATCTGAACAGGCATATAAACGGCTGATGACAAGTCTTTCACATGATGTAAAGACCCCGCTTGCTTCTCTTGTAGGTTATCTGGAAGCGGTTGAAAACAAAATTGTTATTGGAGAGGAAAAGGACGAATATATCCATGTCGCACATGAAAAAGCCCACTATATGAAATCCTTTGTGGAAAATTTGTTTGAATGGGTAAAACTGGATTCCGGAGAGCAGATTTTTCATTTTGAAAAATTTGACCTTAACGAGTTATCCCGCAACATTATAGCGGATTGGATTCCCGTCTTAGAAAGCAATCATTTTGAATATGAGTTTGTCATACCCGAAACAGAGTATTTTATTCACATAGATGTAAACGCATATACCCGCGTACTTAACAATCTTTTTCAAAATATTATTATCCATAGTGCGGGAGATAAAATGGCACTGCATATTTGTGAAGATATACAACAAGCTAAAATTATAATTTCAGATAATGGAAAAGGAATAGCTCCCGATAAGCTGCCACATATTTTTGAAAGAATGTACCAGTGCGACCAGTCGCGGTCTGCAAAGGGAAATGGTTTAGGACTGGCGATTGCTAAAGAGCTTATCAGTGTTCACAAAGGAACCATTACCGCTGAAAACAGCTCTGATAAAGGGACTGTATTTACTATATTGCTTCCCAAAGCCCTGTAAATAATGCGGGGCTTTCCTGCTATAAAACAAGAAAAAAGCAAGGTTTCGGCAAGGTTATGGCAAGGTTGATACTATATAATGGGAGGTAGAAAGGAGGAAAAGACAATGACTATCATTTCTACTGAAATGCTGAAATGGAAACGCAATAAGACAGTCTTAGGTATCTTTATTCTAACTGCAATTTTAGGAATATTCGCAGTTGAACGTGCTTTCAGTATATCAAGAAGTAGCTCACTAATGAATAGTTTTAGTGATTTATACACATTGGCATTTAAGAACCTTACAAGTTTGTTTCTGCCTATTGTGTTGAGTATGTTTGCAACCACATTGTTCTTTGATGAACAGAAAAATGATACCTTAAAAGGACTTCTGATTATTCCGATTTCCAAAACGCAACTTTATTTTTCAAAGATAGCAGTGGTAATTTTTATGTCATTAGCACTATGTCTGCTTACTTTTGCAATCTGTATTCTTGGCGGCTTTCTTGCAGGCGGCTTTACAGATTTGAATACGGAAACAATTTTACAGGCGGGATTATTATTTTTAGCCGGTGGCGTGTTAGTTCCACTTGCAATGCTCCCCGTTATTTTTTTAGCAACATTGGCAAAGGGATATGTTCTACCGATTGGGGCTGCATTACTTTATCTTGTGCCTGTCGTGCTTATTCCGTCGGGGATTATGGGACTGCACCCACTGGCGAGTGTTATGGGAATTTATCCCTATATTTCATCTGACGCAGCAGAAATGGTTAAGAAATGGGCGGGAGGAATAGAAATAACTATATCTCCGAATATCTGTTTAATTTCTCTTTTGGTAATTGGAAGTATTTCAGCCATTGTTTCCGTACTTGCATTGCGGAAACAGACCTATTGAAAGTGAGGATATATGATGAATAAATATGTAATTGAAACAAAACAACTGACAAAAACTTATGGAGAGCAAACGGTAGTCAATTCTGTTAATATTCATGTGAAACAAGGACAGATATATGGGCTGTTGGGGCGTAATGGGGCGGGTAAAACCACAATTATGAAAATGATTTTGGGGTTGACCGATATTACTTCCGGCGAAGTAGACGTATTCGGTCAAAATATCAAAGGGAGGGAAAAAAGAGTATATCCCCGGATTGGTGCTATTATTGAAACACCCGGCTTTTATCCGAATTTAACAGGTACGGAAAACTTGGAGATATTTGCAAAACTGCGCGGTACTGCTGCGCCAAATGCAGTAAAAAACGCCTTGGAGATTGTCGGTCTGCCTTATCGGGACAAAAAATTGTTTAGCAAGTATTCTCTTGGAATGAAGCAGCGTCTTGGAATAGCAAATGCTATTTTACATGACCCTGAACTGCTAATCTTAGATGAACCCACAAACGGTCTTGACCCGATAGGCATTGCAGAAGTAAGGGACTTTATTAAGACTTTAAGTATCGAGCGCGGAAAAACAATTCTCATTTCCAGTCATATTCTGTCCGAAATTGCACTACTGGCTGATGACATCGGCATTATTGACCATGGTGTACTACTGGAAGAAAACAGCATGAATGAGCTACAAAAGAAAAACAGTAAGTATATACTTCTGCAAGTTTCTGATATACCGAAAACTTCTCTTGTTTTGGAAAGGCAGTTTGGGGTTACCGAATATTCCGTACAGGACGAACACACCCTGCGGATTTATGACACTTCGTTGGATATGGCTGCTGTCAATAAAGCTCTTGTGGTACAGGATATAGCTGTTATCAGTTCTCAGCTATGCAATGATACATTAGAGGACTATTTCAAAAAAATCACAGGAGGAGAAGGAATTGCTTAGGCTGATACAGGCAGAGTTTCTTAAACTGCGTCGAAAAAAATTTATTGTGTTAATGCTGTTATCCGCTCTTTTCATGCCACTTCTTGCAGTTTTTTATTTCAGAAGTGCTGATAAAACAGTTATTGAACCATTACAATTTTATAAGTGGACTACATTCAGCTATACAGCTTGGATTATACTTCCTGTTGTATTGGGTTTGGTTTCTACTATGCTCATGTATGACGAAAATCAAAACGATATGCTCAAACAGTTGTGGATTATACCGATTAGCAAGACAGGATATTTTTTTAGCAAATTTATTGTTGTACTGTCTTATTCCGTTTGTTTTATGTTGCTTACAGCCATAGCGTCTGTATTTTTCGGTATGCTTCCCGGTTATATAACCTTTGAATGGAATAGTATCAGTTATCTATTTAAGAAATGTATTGAAATCGCCATACTTACCGCATTTTCCATATTACCACTTTTAGCGGTTGCAGCTGCCGGGAAGAACTATATACTCCCTGTATGTGTGACACTGGTTTACACCTTTCTTAGCTTTATTTTGCTTATGGTTAATATGTACCTACACCCTCTATCCAGTGCAACAGCAATTATCATGCGAGATATTCCCGGTGTTATTTTGGCACAGGAAGTCAATATTCCGGCTGCACTTTTTTGTATCGGTATATGGACTATTGTTTCTATCGTATTTGCGTACATTTCCTTAAAGCATAGAAAGTGAGTGATTGAATGATGAAAGAATTGATTTGGGCAGAACATCAAAAACTCCGACGTTCAAAAATTGTGTTGGTCGCCATATTCGCAGTTATTATGGTTGCAATTATTGTTTTTACTCAAGGGCAGTTTTCTTTTGGGGAAAAACGCTATATAGATGACGCAGGGTGGTTTATGAACGCAGCACAGTCTTTAGCAACTTTTTTTGTTCTTCCTGCGGTTATTGCACTTTTGGGAAGCTATATGATTTGTCGTGAGGAACAAGAAGATACTATTAAATCATTACGTTTAATTCCAATAAGTGAAGCTAAAATGACGATTGCAAAATTACTTATTACTTTTGCATTTAGCGTACTCTTTTATTTGCTGCTTTTCGGCATTACATTTTTAGTTGAAGTTATTTTGCATTTTAGGGGCTTGTCTATCAAAATGATTTTAAGTTTTTTCAAAATCTATTTACTTGACGGCATTGGGATTTTCTTTGCTATTGCACCTGTTATTGCGGTTGTATCAAGAATAAAGAAAGGCTATTGGCTTGCTTTGATTTTTACAGTAATTTATTCTTTTGCAGGATTATTCACAAGTATATCCGATGTTCTTTCGGCTTGCTATCCTATTACTGCTACATTCAATATTTCCGGCTATTATTCTGCCACCTTTGGAGAAATCATTATTAGCCTTATGAGTTTGTTCTTTTGTGGATTGTTTTCTGTCTTGATTTTAATATCTAAAAAAACAATCAAAAATAAGTAATGATACAACCAACATCTGCCGGACGACGGCAAAGAAAAAAAGCCGTCGCAGAGCAGCCATATTTTCACGCGCCTATTCTATTTCGGCGGCTTTGATTTTCAGAGCCGCCGTTTCTTTTTGTCTGTACGACGACCCTTAACCATGTAGACATGGCGGCTTTAGGAGGTAGCCGCCATGAGTTATAAACCACATCAACAAATTCTTACATTCTTTGATTTATCAAAAAAAGCCCGACCGCCACCGGGGATATTCCTACCCTTAGATATGAACTATTAAATCATCTAAATACTTTTTATTATTCCTATGCGCCTGTCCGCGTTTTTTTGCGGACGGGCGCATTTTGTATGCTTAAAAAAATTTTTGAAAAAATTTCCGAAAATATTTGGCATTTTTTCAAAGCTCCGTATTACCCCGCGAAAAGGGGGAAGCACCACCAACTTTCAACGAGAAAGGAGGTGAGAATGTGGAACCTAATAGCAGGGAGTTTTATAAGCAATGTTCTTTTCAGAAGTATTGCAATGCGGTATTGCACAATGAAGCGTGCGACGCTCATAGAGAGCTTCGTACACATAAGGCAAAGGAAGTAACCTTTTCCGACATGACCTTAGATGAAGCGCGACAGCTACATACCTTTGATGAATATTTCAAACGGGAAACTGCTGAAACCGTCTTTGAAAAAGCCGGAAAGAAAATCACGCCGAAGCTGCTTCTTGAAGCAATCCGTACTTTGCCGGAAGAAAAGCGCAAAGCCATATTGCTGTATTATTTCGAGGGAATGAGCGATACAGAAATTGCAGAGTTGCTCAATACACCGAGAAGCACAATACAGTACAGGCGGACAAGCTCTTTTGAACAATTAAGAAAATATTTGGAGGAAAATGCTGATGAATGGGACGAATGGTAATCAACCTGGCTACCCGGAAAATGCCCTTGTTCCTTATCCTGTCATTGTGGCAGCGACAAAGGGCGACCCGGACGCTATGAAAATGGTCTTGCAGCATTTCAGCGGTTATATAGCCCGTTTATCCATGCGAAAGTTATATGACGAGCGTGGAAATGTTTATTTTGGTATAGACAACGACATTCGGGAACGGCTGCAAGCCAAACTGATGATGGCTGTCCTCAATTTTAGAACAGAGAAATAACCGCAATCGGCGGTGGAACGTCTTTACTCCCCCTTTTCCGTTCCGCTGCTAATGCGGCAACACAGCCATTTTGAACCTTGACAAAGAAAGCGGCGCAATAGAACGGCGACGCAGCATAAGGCAAATCGGATACGTTCCTTTTGTGCCGAGCCATACGGCGGGTGCGCCATGACCTTTCTCCTACGGGAAAAGCGAGCGAACAACACCACCGCTGCAAAGCAAGTGTAGCAACTTGCGGGCGATAACGCACAGAATACATAATGATACTTCCTTACAGCCATAGTCCGAGCGTTAGAAGCGTCGCAGGCAATGGGTAGGGCTTCGGCAGACCGCCGGAGGGGTGCAAGTCCCATGAGGTTACGCTAATAGCCGTCCGATTAAAGCCTATGTTACAAATTGACTTTTGACCCATTTAGAAAGGGGGACGACAAATTGAACAATAACGACGTGCCGATTTGGGAAAAGTACACTCTTACCATAGAAGAAGCCGCAAAATATTTCCGTATCGGAGAAAGCAAGCTGCGGAAACTGGCAGAAGAAAATCCCGTCCCGGACTGGGTAATGATGAACGGAAACCGTATTCAGATTAAGCGTAAGCAGTTTGAAAAAATGATTGATACGGTGGACGCAATCTGATAGTGAAATCGAGCCTTGAATGTGGTACAATGTAGTCAAGCATATCAAGGCTCTTTCCATTATGGAAAGGAGCATAACGATGTCGGAAAAAAGACGGGATAATAAAAATCGTATTCTCCGCACCGGAGAGAGCCAGAGAAAAGACGGGAGATATGCCTACAAATATATAGATACCTTTGGAAAACCGCAGTTTGTGTATTCTTGGAAGTTAGTACCTACGGACAAAACCCCGGCAGGAAAACGCGACGATATAGCGTTGAGGGAAAAAGAGAAAGAAATCCAAAAAGACCTTGACGACGGTATCGACCATATCGGAAAGAAAATGACGGTCTGCCAACTCTACGCAAAGCAGATACGCCACCGGGCAAATGTGCGGCATGGTACAAAGCAGGGGCGAAAACAGCTCATGCGGATTTTGCAGGAGGATAAACTTGGAGCCTGCCGGATTGAAAATGTGAAGCTCTCCGACGCAAAGGAATGGGCATTACGCATGAAAGAAAAAGGTTACGGCTTCAAGACTATCAACAACCACAAGCGTTCCTTAAAGGCTGCTTTTTACACAGCCATACAGGACGATTGTATTCGTAAAAATCCATTTGACTTCCAGTTGAACACAGTCCTTGAAGATGATACGGAACCAAAGGAACCTCTATCCCCTACGCAGGAAGCGGCTTTTCTGTCCTTTGTGCAGCATGATAAAGTCTATCAGAAATACTACGACGAGATTATCATACTGTTAGGGACAGGGCTTCGCATTTCGGAACTCTGCGGACTGACGGAAGCTGACATTGACTTAGACAAACAGCTTATCAATGTAGACCACCAACTTTTGAAGATTGCAGACGTGGGTTACTATGTGGAAACGCCTAAGACGAAAAGCGGCAATCGGGTTATTCCTATGAGTGAAAAAGTGTTGGAAGCATTTCAACGGGTGCTGAACAAACGGAAATATGCACAGCCTGTTATTTTAGAGGGCTACACAAAGTTTCTGTTTCTTAACCGGAACGGCTTGCCAAAAGTGGCAGTCAACTATGAAAGTATGTTCCGGGGGCTTGTAAGGAAATACACAAAAACGCAAAAGGTAGCATTGCCAAAGGTAATGACACCGCACACCTTACGCCACACATTCTGCACCACGTTAGCAAATGCAGGAATGAACCCAAAGGCATTGCAGTACATCATGGGACATTCCAACATCAATATGACGCTGAACTATTACGCGCATACGACTTCCGAAACGTCGATAACAGAAATGAAGCGGCTGATTGCATAAGTAGTAAACGGAGAATTTACTACTCCACATACTACTTTTGAACACCAAAACATACGGGGATATAAGAAGATTTGAGAATATCTTCCATAACAAAAAATGCCGGAAAAGCCTGTAACAATAGGCTATACCGGCATATAAGAACTTTTGAAAAGATAGTCAAAAATTACTTTGTGATTTATAAGAAAAGTGAAACAAAATAGAAAGAAAAATTTCAAAAAATGATGGTATCATAAGAGACAATAAGGAGGAGACACAAATGAATCATTATTTTGTACAGACCTACACCTGGAATCCCTGGAGAAATCTGGCCGTGGAGAAGTATCTGGCAGACAAAATCGAGCCCGGCGACGTGGTGCTCTATCTCTGGCAGAACGACCATACGGTAGTCATCGGACGGAATCAGAACGCGATTCGGGAATGCAAGGCCCAGCTTCTGGAGGAGGAGGGTGGCTTCCTGGCCAGACGCACCACCGGCGGCGGAGCCGTTTACCACGATCTGGGCAACCTGAACTTTACCTTCCTGGCCGCCCCGGAGCGTTACGATCTGGAGAAGCAGCTGAAGGTCATCCAGTCCGCCTGCCGAAAATTCGGCATCGAGACACAGTTTTCCGGCCGCAACGACATCATTACCCAGGACGGCTTCAAGTTCTCCGGAAACGCGTTTTCCAAGAATTCCCATTGCAATATCCAGCATGGAACCCTGATGGTGAATGTGGATGTAAGCCAGCTGGGCAGATATCTGACTCCGTCCAAGGAAAAAATGAAGGCGAAGGGCGTCAAATCCGTACAGTCCCGGGTCTGCAACCTGAAGGATCTGAACCCGGAGATTACCACAGACGCGCTGCGGGCAGCCCTGAAGGAAAGCTTTGCGGAGGCCTATGGTGATTTCGTGGAGCTGGATCCGGCTATTTTCGAAAATGGGGAAGTGCAGGAGACGTACAACCTTTATTCCTCCTGGGACTGGAAATTCGGAAAATCCCCCGAGTGTGAGACCTCTTACAGCAAGCGCTTCGACTGGGGCGAGCTGGAGGTGTGGCTGCGCCTGAAAAATATGCATATCGAGGAGATCAAAATCTATTCGGATATGCTGGACGTGGAATTCCCGGCAAAGCTGGAAAAGCTGCTTCTGGGCCGCCGTTACGACATGGAGGATCTGGATGTGGAGCGGGATGCTGCGGATTTTACTCCGGAGCAGAGGGAAAAAGTGACAGAAGTGTGCCAGTGGCTGGCTCATTGTTCTTAAGAAATGCTTAAATTTCCCATAGACGAAAAAAAATGCTTTCCTTTTTGGAATTTCTTGTATATAATATAAGTTACGCAAATAGGTGCTTTACAGGAAGCATGAATAACTGCTTATAAATGTGTAAGACTGATAGTATAGAAGAAATTGGATCCGGAAAGATTCGGTGAGAAAGGGGAATTTGAAAAATGGCAGGAACAGATATCGGAATTGACCTGGGTACAGCCAGTATCCTTGTATATATAAATGGAAAGGGCGTCGTTTTAAAAGAGCCGTCCGTAGTAGCCTTTGACCGCGATACCAATAAGATTCGCGCGATTGGAGAGGAAGCCAGACTGATGCTGGGAAGAACCCCCGGCAACATCGTAGCGGTACGTCCGCTGCGTCAGGGCGTTATCTCCGACTATACCGTAACAGAGAAGATGCTGAAGTACTTCATCCAGAAGGCTACAGGCAAGCGTTCTTTCCGCAGACCGCGTATCGCAGTGTGCGTACCCAGCGGCGTGACCGAGGTAGAGAAGAAGGCAGTAGAGGACGCTACCTATCAGGCAGGCGCCCGCGAGGTTCTGATCATCGAGGAGCCCATTGCGGCAGCCATCGGAGCCGGCATTGATATTTCCCGTCCCTGCGGCAATATGATCGTAGACATCGGAGGCGGTACCAGCGACATCGCTGTTATCTCCCTGGGCGGCGCGGTAGTCAGCACTTCCGTGAAGATCGCGGGAGACGATTTCGACGAGGCCATCGTCCGTTACATGCGGAAAAAGCACAATCTTCTGATCGGTGAGCGCACTGCAGAGGATATCAAGATTAAGGTAGGTACCTGCTATCCCCGGGCTGAAGTGGATCGCATGAGCGTTCGCGGACGGAACCTGGTGACAGGTCTGCCGAAGTCTGTAGAGGTGACCTCTGAGGACTGCGAGGAGGCGCTTCGTGAGTCTACCATGCAGATCGTAGAGGCTGTCCACAGTGTGCTGGAGAAGACTCCGCCCGAGCTGGCAGCAGATATCGCGGACAGAGGAATCGTACTGACCGGAGGCGGAGCCCTGCTTCGCGGACTGGAGGAGCTGCTGGAGGAGAAGACCGGCATCAATACCATGACGGCTGAGGACGCCATGAAGTGTGTCGCTATCGGAACCGGTAAATTCGTAGAGTTCATGGCCGGCAACCGGGACGAGTAAATCTTATTTTTACAAATGAGGGGCATGACGGAGCTTTATCTGTCATGCCCATTTTTATAGAAATATATCTTCATACGAAGGAGAATTATGAAGCTTGAGGGGTATGTAGAGCACATCATCTACAGAAACGCGGAAAATGGATATTCGGTTCTGAATCTGGTATCCGACGAGGATGAAATCACAGTCGTCGGAATCTTTTCCTATATCAGTGAGGGTGAGCTGGTGGAGCTGGAGGGCGATTATACGGAGCATCCCATGTACGGCCAGCAGTTCAAGTCGGAGCGCTTCGAGGTGAAGACGCCAAAGGACGCCCTGGCCATGGAGCGCTATCTGGCCAGCGGAGCGGTGAAGGGCGTCGGCGCTGCGCTGGCGGCCCGGATTGTCCGAAGGTTTGGGGCGAAAACCTTTGAAATCATGGAGCGTGAGCCGGAGCGTCTGGCGGAGGTCAAGGGCATCAGTGAGCGGAAGGCCCGGGAGATCGCCGAACAGATGGAGGAAAAACGGGATCTCCGGGACGCCATGGTTTTTTTGCAGGAGTATGGCATCTCCATGAATTTAGCTGTAAAGATTTACCAGCAGTATGGGCAGGAGATTTATCGTATGATAAAGGAGAATCCCTACCGACTGGCAGACGATATCGCGGGCGTGGGCTTTCGGACCGCGGATGAGATCGCGAAACGGGTCGGCATCCGGGAGGACTCGGATTTTCGGATCCGAAGCGGCATCCTGTATACACTTTTGAACGCTTCGGCGGAGGGCCATACCTGTATTCCGGAGACCATGCTGTTAAATCGGACAGTGGAGCTTCTGGGCGTGCCGCCGGAATCGGTGGAGCGCCATGTGTCGGACCTCAGCATTGACCGGAAGCTCATAAAGAAGACCCTGCCGGACAGCCGGGGACAGGAGACGGTCTTCGTCTATGCGGCTTCTTATTATTACGCGGAGCTCAGCATCGCGGCCATGCTGTATCACTTGAATCTGTCCATGGATGAGACCGACGCGGTGATTGAAACGCGGCTTTCGAAGATCGAGAAAGCCACGAAGACCACCCTGGACGAACACCAGCGGGAAGCGGTGGCGGCAGCAGTGCAAAATGGCCTGCTGATCCTGACCGGAGGTCCCGGTACCGGAAAAACCACCACCATCAACGCCATGATTCATTATTTTGAGGCGGAGAACCTGGATATTTTTCTGGCCGCTCCCACCGGGCGGGCGGCCAAGCGGATGACCGAGGCCACAGGCTGTCAGGCTCAGACCATCCACCGGATGCTGGAGCTGTCCGGCGGTCCGGAGAACGCAGGCGTGGGCCGGGCTATGTTTGCCCGGAATGAGGAGAATCCCCTGGAGGCAGATGTGATCATCATCGATGAGATGTCCATGGTGGATCTGCATCTGATGCAGGCGCTGTTAAAGGCGGTAGTGCCGGGCACCAGACTGATTCTGGTGGGCGATGTGAACCAGCTTCCCAGCGTGGGGCCGGGCAGCATCCTGCAGGATATGATCCGCTCGGAGGCCTTTCCGGTGGTGCGGCTGACCAAGATCTTCCGCCAGGCGGCGGAGAGCGACATCATTGTGAACGCCCATAAGATCAACCGGGGTGAGCAGGTGACCCTGGACAATAAGAGCCGGGATTTCTTCTTTCTGCAAAGACAGGATCCGAACATCATTTTGCGGGTGGTGCTGGCTCTGGTACAGGAGAAGATGCCCCGCTATGTGGGCGCGGAGATTTCGGATATCCAGGTATTGACCCCCATGCGGAAAGGGGCTCTCGGTGTAGAAAACCTGAACCGGGTGCTGCAGCGCTATCTGAATCCCGAGGATAAGGACAAGACGGAGATTCCCTTCGGCCACGTGACCCAAGCGGAGGACGGCGGCGCCGGAAAAGGGATTCTGCGGGTGGGCGACAAGGTCATGCAGATCCGCAACAATTACCAGCTGGAGTGGGAGGTCCGCAACCGCTACGGCATTGCCATCGATAAGGGCGTGGGCGTATTCAACGGCGACATGGGAATCGTCCGTACCATCAATACCTTCGCGGAGGAAGTTACCGTGGAATTTGATGAAGGGCGTATGGCCTCCTACCCGTTCAAACAGCTGGACGAGCTGGAACTGGCCTACGCGATTACCGTACATAAGTCCCAGGGAAGCGAGTACCCGGCGGTGGTGATCCCATTGCTCAGTGGCCCCCGCCCCCTGATGAACCGAAACCTTTTGTATACGGCGGTGACCCGGGCCAGATCCTGCGTGACTCTGGTGGGCAGCGCCTCCACCTTCCAGGCGATGATTGAAAATGGTACGGAACAGAAGCGCTACACGGGTCTTTGCGAAACTATCAAATCTTATATATCCTCGCAGATGTCCGATCTGTGATGAACTCACAGGCCGATATGATCGATTGATCTGCGAAAACTGCCGGATGCTCCCGCGCCCGGCAGAAGAGCCGGTCTGCATGAAATGCGGGAAACCGCTTTCAGAGACAGAGACGGAATATTGTCCGGATTGCATGCGGCGGGAGCATGGATTCGAAAAGGGCCGGGCAGCCTTTGTCTACGATCAGCTTATGCGGGCTTCTATCAGCCGCTTCAAGTATCATAACCGCAGGGAATACGCGGATTTCTACGCGGAGGAGCTGCTGCGGCGCTTCGGGCGCACCCTTCGTTCCTGGCAGCCGGACGCGCTGATTCCCGTTCCGATTCACAAAAGCCGGATGCGAAAAAGAGGCTTTAACCAGGCGGCACTGGTGGCGGACCGCATCGGGGAGCGGCTTGGAATCCCGGTGGAAAAAGAGGTGCTTCTGCGGGTAAAAAAGACGAAGCCCCAGAAAAATCTAAGTGACGCCGGGCGGCGGGAGAATCTGAAAAATGCTTTTCAAGTCTGTGGGAATGCGGTAAAATTAAAGAGAGCGGTGCTGATAGACGACATCTACACCACCGGAAGCACCCTGGACGCGGCGGCAGCAGTTCTCCGGGAGGCCGGGGTCGAAAAAGTGTATTTTTTAAGCATATGTATTGGAAGAGGCTTTTAAATATGCTATACTGAGTTAGATTCGAATTGAATAATAAGGGGTACTTATGCTAAACGAAGAAAAAATCAGGCTTATGACAAAAGCAGCAGCCTTCGAATCAGGCGAGGGAAAGAAAGCGCTGGAAATGAACCGGTTCTATAAGGGCGACTATATCAGTCTGCATCTGATAGGCGCGTGGTTCTCCTACACGGTGGCTTTCTGTCTGTGTGTGAGTCTCTGGGCCTTTTATAAAATGGAATATCTGATGACGAACCTTCATAAGATGGATCTGGCTGCGATGGGAAAAGGCCTTGCGCTGCTGTATCTGAGCCTTCTGGGGGTATATCTGATTATCCAATATCTGACATATCATAACCGGTATCAGGAAAACCGGAAAAAGCTGGCGGCCTACAATCATATCCTGAAGCGGATATCGGACATCTACCAGTCCGAAGGCGGCGGAACTACGGCAGAAGGAGCGGAAAGACATGAAAACCTTACTGGAAATTAGAGAAAAAGCGAAATTATTTCTGAGCAAATATGATATCTATCTTTATCCGGTGTTGAAGTTCATACTGGCGCTGGTGGCCTTTCTGTTGATCAACAGTCATGTGGGCTTTATGAAGAAGCTGGATAATCCGGGCATTTCCCTGGTGCTGGCGCTTCTGTGTTCCTTCCTGCCGGTCAATGTGACGGCGGTGTTCGGAGCGATTCTGATTCTGCTTCACACCTATGCCCTTTCCATCGAAGTGTTTGCCATCACCTTCGTGGTATTCGCGGTGATGTTTCTGCTGTTCTTCCGGACAGCGCCCAAGTACGGCTATCTGCTGCTTCTGACGCCCATTGCCTTTGTGGTGAAGATTCCCTACGTCGTACCGCTGGCCATGGGACTGACAGCGACGCCCACGGCGGCAGTGCCGGTGGCCTGTGGCACGGTGGTCTACTTCCTGCTCCACTATCTGGGCATGAACACAGCTATGCTGGGCGGTACCCAGAACGGAACTGTGACTGAGAAGATTACCTATCTTCTGGATAATGTACTGAATAATAAGGAAATGCTTCTGACCGTGGTGGCTTTTGCACTGACCATCGTGGTGGTCTATATGATTCGCCGGATGTCGGTGGATCACGCGTGGACCATTGCCATCGTGGCCGGAGCTGTGACAGATGTGATCGTGCTTCTGGCCGGCAGCCTGGTACTGGGAATTTCTCCCAGACTGATTGCGGTGATTGTCGGCAGCCTGGTATCCGCGGTGCTGGCATTTATCCTGCAGCTTGTGGTATTCAGCCTGGATTACACCAGGACGGAATATGTACAGTTTGAAGATGACGAGTATTATTATTATGTAAAGGCGGTGCCGAAGATCAGCATCACCGTTTCGGAGAAGAAAGTGAAAAAGATCAATACACACAAGAAGACTTCTTCCGGAAGAAAGAAAAGCAGTTCGCCGAGACGGTAAGCTACGCCGCGGCAGAGAGGATGTGAAAACGTGCACAGTTCAATCTGGAACTTCATCAATCAATATGTATCCTTTAATACCATCCACTGGAATGATCTGCTGGATGTGATTATACTGTCTTTTCTGCTGTATGAAATCATGGTGTGGATCAAGAAGACCAGGGCCTGGGTGCTTCTGAAGGGCTTTGCAGTGCTTCTGGTTTTCATCTTCGTGGCCTGGGCTTTCCGCCTGAATACGATCCTGTGGCTGGGTAAGAACATCTTCAGCCTGGGAATTACCGCTCTGGTGATCGTATTCCAGCCAGAGCTTCGAAAGGCGCTGGAGCAGCTGGGACGCCAGAATATCATCAGCTCGGTGTTCAACTTCGACAGTTCGAAGGAGACGGAGGCCAGATTCAGTGACAAGACGGTCAATGAGCTGGTAAAAGCAGTCTTTGAGATGGCCAAGGTAAAGACCGGCGCATTGATTGTCATAGAGAAGAAGACGCCGCTGAACGAGTATGAGCGGACCGGCATTACGCTGGATTCTGTGATTACCAGTCAGCTTCTGATTAATATCTTTGAAAAAAATACGCCGCTGCATGACGGCGCGGTGATTATCCGCGGCGACCGGATCGTGTCGGCTACCTGCTATCTGCCGCTGTCCGACAACCTGTTCCTGAGCAAGGAGCTGGGAACCCGGCACCGGGCGGCTGTGGGAATCAGCGAGGTGACCGATTCCCTGACCATCGTGGTGTCTGAGGAGACCGGAGCCGTGTCAGTGGCCATGGAAGGCGATATCAAGCGCAATCTGACTCAGGACGATCTCCGGGCCCAGCTGGTGGCAGCACAGGATAAGGCCCAGGATACGGGCAGATTCAGATTATGGAAAGGACGGGTGAAAAAGCATGAAGAAAATGCTGACAAATAACCTGACGCTCAAGCTCCTTTCCGTGGTTGCGGCCATTATGCTCTGGCTGGTTGTCATGAATATTGACGATCCCTATACATACAGGGATTTTTCACCGGTTCAGGTCACCATGCTCAATGAAAATGTAGTTACCGATCAGGGAAAGGTATATAAGATCGAGGATGGAAGCGACGTCATCAGCCTGCGGGTCTGGGGAAAGAAATCCATTCTCCGGGATCTGAATATCGAAGATTTCACGGCGACAGCCGATATGCAGAAGAGTATCAAGTACAACGACCTGGTAGGTATCGAGGTCAGCTGCAGCAATAAGAATATCCGGACTGCGGATATCAATATGAGCCGCGAAAATGTGGTAATCAGCGTGGAAGACGCGGCATCCGAGCAGTTTAACGTGGTGGTGAAGCAGAACGGCAAGGTGGCGGACGGCTACATGATCGGCGCAGCCCTTCCGGAACAGAGCCTGATTCAGATCAACGGCCCGGCTTCTGTGATTGCGAAGATCAAGCGGGTGGAGGTGGAGATCAAGACCACCGGCGTCAACTCCGACCGGACGATCCACGGCAAGCTGAACGTGCTGAACAGCGACGGCGAGGCAGTGGATACCACCTATCTGGAATACACCGGAAAGACGGACGGCATGGATGTGACCATCACCATGCTCCGTACCAAAACCGTGTCCCTGACCATCGGACATACGGGCACACCGGCGGACGGCTACAACCTGGGAACCATTTCCTACAAGCCGGAGACGGTGAAGATAGCGGGATCTTCGGAAAAGATCAGCCAGGTAACAGCCATTGCAATTCCGGATGAAGCCCTGAATATCGACGGCCTGACGGAGAGCACGCAGCAGACCCTGGATATTACCCAGTATCTGCCGGATGGCATCCGGCTGGCGGACGAGGCAGATGCGACTGTGGCCGTCAGCGTGGAGATTGAGAAGAACCAGGAGAAGACCCTGGAGATTCCGGTGGGCAGGATCGGCGTGCAGAATGTGCCCAAAGGCTATGAGGTGGACTTCGGTGACACAGAGACCGTGGAGATCTCCGTCAGCGCTCCCGTGGCGGAGCTGGAAAGCCTGAAGGCGGACGATGTGGCCCTGTCTCTGAACCTGGAAGAATATTCCAAAGCCGGAAGCTATACGGCGGCTTTGAGCGTGACGTTTCCGGACAGTACATACAGTCTGGTGCAGGAGACGGAGGTGGCTTTTGAGCTGGTGAAAGCCGGCAGCACATCTTCGGAGAAAGATAAGAACACGGGCAGCTCCGACAGTACGGATAGCAGCGGCAGTACCACGGGCAGCTCCGGAAGCAGCACGGCCGGGAACAGCAATAGCAGCACCGGAACCGGTACGACCGGCACGGGAAGCGGCAGCGACAGTACCGGCAGCAATACCACAGGTAACAACACCGCAGAGTCCTCAGGCAGCAGCAGTACAGCCGGGGACACAGTGGGAGAGAATAAAAAAAGCGACACCAAAACAGAGTAGAACGGGAGGCAGACAGCATGGTAAGTCAAAAAGTAACGATCACCAATCCGACAGGATTACATTTACGTCCGGCAGGCATCCTCTGCAAGACAGCAATGCAGTTCCGCTCGGCAGTGACCTTCACCTTCGGTCACACGACGGCCAACGCGAAGAGTGTCTTAAGCGTACTGGGAGCCTGCGTGAAATCCGGCGATGAGATCGAGTTTCACTGCGAGGGCGCGGACGAAAAAGAAGCTCTGACCGCAATGGTAGAGGCTGTGGAGAGTGGACTTGGAGAATAGGAGAAAATGGGCAGTAGGGTATGCAGTACTCTGCATACTCTATTTTGCCGTGTCTGTCCTTATGCCCCATGACAGACTGGAATCGAGGGGACTGGAAGGAATTGGAAAGCCTTCCCTGAAACTGAAGACGGAAGCAATTACAGATAAGACAGAGCTGAGATTTGAATACCTGACGGATGCCCAGGCGTTAAGCCAGCTTTCTTTTTATTTTACGGCAGACGGCGGGGTGCTGACCCGTGGCGAGATTGAGATCGCGGCCTATGATTCCGATACGCAGGAACTGCTGGCGGACGCGGTCTATGATCTGAAGGATCTGGGAGCCGAGGGCTTCTGGGGTGTGGATTTTGAAAATGAGCCGGTGAATCAGGCGATTACGGTGGTGATTACCGGAAAAAATATAGAGGAAGGTCCCTATATCTGGCTCAACACAGAGACGGAGACGGCGGGAACCTCCTACGAGGACGGACAGGCGCTGGAGAAGAATCTGATTTTCAACGCGGTATACCGGACTCAGGTACATTATGTGAAAAAGCCGTTTCTGACCACGCTGATGCTGGCGCTGCTGGGAGCCATGTTTTTCCTGGTGGCAGGCGGGACAGAGAAGGAAGAGACCGGACAACGGGCTTCGGCCCGCAGGGAGAAGCTGGCGAAGCTTTCGGAGACCGCAAAGAGATTCTTCCGGCGATATCAGAAGCTTCTGGGGCTCGGGCTGCTGCTCTTTATCACGGCGCTTCTGTTCCTATACGTGTACGACGTACAGATCCGGAAAGCCATGAACAGCACCCACCGGGAAGTGGTCATGAAGGACAACCATGAGCTGCTGCCCGTGACTGCTGATACGCAGGATCTGACCCAGTATTACACTACAGAGGAGAACCAGCTGGTGGGTCTCGGCGTCCGGATGGATCTGGGCGTGGATTTCACAGGTGAGGGTACGATTCACGCGGAGGTCTACGATGTGACAGAGGCGGCCGCGTCCGGCGAGGACGCCGACTTATCGACCCGGGGAACGCTGCTCTGCGCGGCGGATATCAATGGGGCAGGGCTGCTGGACGGCCAGTATATGGGCCTGATTTTCGACAAGTCCCAGACGGATAGTAAGGGACACACCTATGAGGTGAAGCTGCATTTCTCAGAAGAGCTTCTGGATTCCGGCCTGTCCGTGATTGTGACGCCGGAGGGCTATTATGAGGACAATGCGCTGTACGTGAACGGCGTGGAAAGTACGAGACGCCTCAGCATGAACGCGCACACCTATTTTAACCTGTTCCTGAAGAAATATTTCTTTGGCATGTTCCTTTTTGCGGAAATCATGTGCGCAGGCTTTTATTATCTGGTCTTTATCCGGAAGACGAGAATCGAGCGGGTCTTTCTCTTCACGATTCTCTGCCTGGGCGTGCTGTATAATTTCCTGATTACGCCCTATATGACGCCGGACGAGTCTTATCATATCGACATGACCTACCGACAGTCCAATACCCTTCTGGGGATTGAATCCGCCGGAGAAAACAAGTGCTATAAGCGGGCGGACGACGCGGAGCTGACCTTCACATCCGAGCCTAGTCTGGAAAATTATAAGAATATCTATGACGGCCTGTTTACGATGGTGCAGGACGACCGTCTGGTGGAGGCGGACGCCACCTCTGTGACGGACGCGCCGATGGTGGTGTATCTGCCGGCCATCCTGGGCATGAGCCTGGCGCGGCTTTTGCATCTGGGAACGGTGCCGATGCTGCTGTTGGCCCGGTGGTGCAGCCTTCTGTTCTTTGCCCTGATGACGTATTTCGGCATGAAGAAGCTGCCCTTCGGAAAGATTACCCTGTTCCTGCTGGCGATTCTGCCCATGAATCTGCAGCAGTGTACCTCCTTCTCCTATGACGCGGTGATTACAGGCGTGATTTTCCTGTTTATCTGCTATTGCATCGCGCTGGCTTACCGGGAAGAACCGGCGAAGCCGGGAGAAATCCTGGTGATGGGTATCTTAAGCATCGTGATGATCTACGGAAAGAGCGGCGTCTATCTGCCGCTGGCGCTGCTGGCCCTTCTGATCCCGGCGAAGCAGTTCGGCGGAAGAGGAAAGCGGGGCTTCTGTATCCTGTGCCTGTGTCTGCTGCCGGTGCTGGCGTTCCTGAATAAGAACGCCGTGGCGGTCAATTACATCGCGACCACCACAGAGGCCACGGCCACCGTGGGTTCTTCCACGACCTCCGCTTACACGCTGGGCTATTTCCTGTCCCAGCCGCTGGAGCTGATTCGTGTGATGGCCAATACCGTGGCGGATAAGATCTCCTTTTACCTGATGTCCCTGGTGGGACAGAAGATGGGCTGGGTGGAAATTGAGATATCGGAAGTGATTCCCATGCTGTTCTGGCTGCTGCTGGTGCTGTCGGCCATGCGGCAGAAGGACGAGCCCCAGTATGTGCGGATCGGCCAGAAATGGTGGATTGCTTTGGTCTGCGCGGCCTGCGCGGGCGTGATTCTGGCGGGCATGCTGCTGACCTGGACGCCCCGGGATCACATTTCCATCGAGGGCGTGCAGGGACGTTATTTCATCCCCTTTATGCCGGCCCTGATGCTGTTGCTTCGGAACGGCCGCCTGACCTGGAAGGGTTCTGCGAAAAAGGGCCTGATGTACGCGGGCCTGGTGGGACAGCTTCTGACGGTCATCTACCTGATTAAAGCGGTGTTGATTCTGTAGGAAACAGCACAGCGCTCTGGAGAATAGTATGAATAAAAAACGAGTAGCGATCAATATGACGGCCCAGCTGCTGGCCTTCGGAGTCAATATGCTCCTGGGCTTCGTGCTGGTGCCGGTCATCGAGGCGATGATCCCCAATGCCTACGGGTTTACGGACATCGCCAATAAGTTTGTGTCGGCGGCGCAGATCGTGGTGTCAGCCCTGAATACCATGGCCAGCCGCTTCATTACCATCCGGATTCACCGGAACGAGCAGCAGGAGGCGGAGGAGTATTTCTCATCGGTCTTCTTTGCCAATGTGCTGATGGCGGTGGTTTTCATGCTCCCGGCCCTCTTCGTGGTACTGTATATAGGAAGAATTTTCCAGATACCGGAGACAGCCAGCGTGACGGATATTCAGATGCTGTTTTTCTTTATCTTTCTGAATTTCCTGATCAGCATTGTGACCAGCGTATTCAGTGTGGCTTCCTACAGTAAGGATCGGCTGGAATTGAGCTCTATTTCCACGATTCTGGGCGAGCTGACGCGTCTGGCGGTGCTGTCGGTCTGCTATCTGTGCTTTAAGCCCTATCTGTTTTACGTGGGCTGCGCGTCGGTCTGCTCCACCGTGATTCAGGCCATCGCGAACCTGACCTTTACGAGAAAGCTTCTGCCGGAAATGAAGCTTCGGCTCCGGGATTTCCGCTGGAGCAAGATCTGGGAGCTGGTCTCCCTGGGAGCCTGGAATTCGGTGACGCGTCTGGGCCAGCTGCTGCTGGACGGCCTGAATACGTCCATTGCCAATATTATGGTGAGCTCCGCGGCCATGACGACGATTTCCATCTCCACCCAGATTCCGGAGGTGATTTCGAACCTGATGGGAACCATCGCGGGCGTTTTCAATCCGCAGATGACGATTGCCTATGCAAAAGAGGACAAAAAGCAGCTTTTGGAAATTATTTCCAGTGCAGACCGCATTATGATTTTTATCATCAGCATTCCCATCGCCTTTCTGACTGTGTTCGGCAGAAACTTTTTTGAGCTGTGGGTGGGCAGAACCCAGAATGCCAGAGAGCTCTATATTCTGGCTATGCTGAATGTGGGTACTCTGTTTGTGAGCGCCAGTATCCAGGTGCTGTACCATGTATTTCTGATTACCAAGCGGGTGAAGCTGAATTCCCTGGTGATCGTGGGAAGCGGCGCCCTGACGGTAGCCACAGTGTTCGTGCTGTTGGAGACCACGGAGCTGGGAATGTACGCCATCGTGGGCGTGAGCATGGTATACGGTATCCTGCGGAATCTGATTTTTACGCCCCTGTACGCGGCGCGCTGTCTGCAGGTGAAATGGTATACCTTTTACGGAGATATTTTTATGGGACTGGTGTCCATCGGGCTGATTTGTCTGGTGGTGCTGCCCTTTGAGCTGTTTTTTACCATCGACGGCTGGGTGAAGCTGTTCGCGGTGGGGATCGCGTCCGGTATCCTGGCGCTGGTGGTGAATTTCTTTGTGGTTCTGCGCGCTTCCGAGCGGCAGATGGTCCTGAACCTGATTCGTAGTAAACTGGTAAGAAAATAACCGAGTTGTGAGAGGGGATTGCAATGGTAAGTATAATTGTACCGGTATACAAGAGCAGAGACACGCTGACGCGCTGTGTGGAGAGCCTGCAAAATCAGACCGCAGCGGATCTGGAAATTCTTCTGGTGGATGACGGTTCGCCGGACGGATCCGGGGAGCTCTGCAGGGAGCTGGCCGGGCATGACGCGCGGATCCGGGTGATTCACAAGGAGAACGGAGGCGTGTCCTCCGCCCGGAACGCAGGGATTCGGGAAGCGAAGGGAGAGTACCTGATTTTCACGGACAGCGATGATTATGTGGAGCCGGATATGGTGGAGAAGCTGCTGGACGGAATCGGGGAGGGCGACATCGCCATCTGCGGCTTCCACCATCACTATCAGGGAAGAGACGTGATTCGGATTCCGGAGGTGCCGGGGCAGAACGGCGAGGAAAATTTTCTGGCGCTCTACGGCCAGGGGTTTTTAAATATGCCCTGGAACAAGCTTTACAAGCGGGAACTGGCGGGCCGGTTTGACGAGTCCTTAAGTCTGGGCGAGGATCTGCTGTTTAACCTGGATTATCTGCGGAAGACGGACGGCATCGCGCTGGTCAAGGCTCCGCTCTGCCATTATATGCAGGACGAGACCGGGGAGAGCCTGTCCTCCCAGAAACGGGAGAATCGGCTGGCCCTGGCCAAGTGCATCTGGCGGGAGACCAGCGATTTTTACCGGGAGCTGGCGGGCCATGAGGATGAGAGCGGCGTCATCAACGCGCGCCTGATTCAGGATGTGCTGGACGACGTGGAGGGCCTGCCCTTTGATGAAGAGCGGACAAAAAAGGAAAAACTGGAAGTGATAGATCGGTATTGCCGGGACGCGGAACTCCACAGCGCGGGAGCGAACGCGGCGCTTAAGGCCCTGGATTATCAGATGATTCATTTCTGTATGCGTCGGGGCTGGAAACGGCTGACCTATGAGCTCTGTGAGCTGCGCGCCATGCTGGTGCGGGCGAAACGGGCTTCTGTGGAGGAAGAGAAGGAAGCGGAACATGAATGATTTAATATCAGTAATTATTCCTGTTTATAAGGTAGAGGAATACCTGTGCCGCTGTGTGGATTCGGTGCTGGCGCAGACATACGGGAATCTGGAAATTATTCTGGTGGACGATGGTTCGCCGGACGGCTGCCCGGCCATGTGCGACGCGTATGCGGGGCAGGACGCCCGGATTCGGGTGATTCATCAGGAAAATGCCGGGCTGTCCGGAGCGCGCAACGCCGGAATTGACGCGGCCAGGGGTCAGTGGCTGGCTTTCGTGGATTCAGACGATTATCTGGCGCCGGATTTTCTGGAATGTCTGTATCGGGCCTGTGTGGATACGGGGAGTGAGCTGAGTGTGTGCCGGTGGATCTACGTGCGCGGGGAAGCTGTCCTGGAGCTGGGAACCGGGGCGGTGGAGACCTGTACGGGCCGGGAAATGCTGCACAGGATGTACGGGCCGGACGGTTCCCGTTTTGTGGTGGCCTGGAACAAGCTGTACCGGAGGGAGCTGTTTCAGGGAATCCGCTATCCGGCGGGCCGGATTCATGAGGATGAGGCCACGACCTACCGGATCTATGATCGAGTGAAGAAGGCTGCTGTGGTGGACTCCACGCGGTACGGGTATTTTATCAACGTGGACAGTATTACCAGAAGCTTCAGCCCCAGACGGCTGGACTGGATCCGGGCGGTCTCGGAGCGGATGGATTTCTTTGAACAGAAGGGCTATGTGGATCTGATGGAGCCGGGGCTTCGGGATCTGGCGGACGGCAGCATCCATATTTATTTTGAAATGCAGGATCAGCGGGCGGCGACGCCGGAGGAACAGCGCTGGATCCGGGATCTGGTGCGGCAGGGGCTGAAACGGGTCAGACGCTACGGAAATTTTCCGCTGCGGACGCGGATTGGTTATCGGCTGTTTCTGCTCTGTCCGGGACTTTATTGGAAATTATTGAATCAGGTGATGAGTGAAAGTGAAAAACAGTAAAAGATTGAGTGTGATTGTTCCGGTCTACAATGTGGAGCAATATCTGAAGCGCTGTGTGGACAGTATTTTAAATCAGACTGTAGCCGATCTGGAGATTATTCTGGTGGACGACGGCTCCACGGACGGATCCGGGGCCATGTGCGATGCTTATGCGAAGAAGCACACGAATATCCGGGTGCTTCACAAGCCAAACGGCGGCCTGACGACCGCCTGGAAAGCGGGACTTGCGCTGGCGACCGGGGAATATACGGGCTTTGTGGACAGCGACGACTGGATTGATCCGGATATGTATGAGCGGATGCTGACACTGGCCCAGCGGGAGGACGCGGACGTGACGGTCTGCGGACTGACCTTTGATTTTGAGGATCCGAAGATCCCGGGTCGGGATGAAATTTCCAATTTCAAGAAGGAGGTCTATGACCGGAAGGCTCTGGAAGCGATGTTTCCGACGCTCATCAATGACGGCTATTTCTTCGGCCGGACGCTGCAGTCGGCCCGGGTGACGAAGATTTTCCGGACAGAGCTTCTGCGGGCGAATGTGCAGTTCTGCGACGACCGGGTGGCGGTGGGGGAGGATATGCAGATTACGTTCCCGGTGCTTCTGGATACGCAGAAGCTGTGCGTGGTACAGAATTTTTATCCCTATCACTATTGGATTAATAACAAGTCGATTACGGGACAGTATGACAGTGGCTATATCGAGAAGGTGAAGCTTCTGAGAGCGCGGCTGCAGGCCATCAGCGACGCCAAGGGCGTCTATGATTTTACGGCGCAGATCCGGAATGATTTTCTGGGACTGGCGGTGCTGGCCGTGAAGAATGAGATCTATCGGAATTATAAGTCCGGGCGGCGGACGGTGGTGGCGAATGTGCGACGAATCTGCGAGGATCCGGAAGTTCGGGAGGCCATCGAGGAGCATACGATGGATAAGCTGTCGGTGTCCATCCGGCTGTATCTGTGGCTGATGCGGACGGGACATTATAACCTGTGTTACTGGCTGGTGCTGGTGTTCTTTAAGGTGAATTATTATCTCGGGAGAGAGTATAAAAGACAGTAGAATACAGACGGACGAAGAGAAAACTATCTCCGCTCACTGAGGTTGGCGGGGATAGTTCTCTCTTCTGGTAGCGTAAGACTTTAATAAGCTAAACGAATAAAACAAATTTTTAGAAAACTATTGACAAACCGGAAAAACGTGCATATAATACAAACAACATCAAACAGAGAAACCTGTGAAGAAGAGTAGTAGCGGACAGATGCGGATCTACAGAGAGTTCCGGAGGGTGGAAACGGAGCGTGAGGCAGTCGGTGAATGGACTTCGGAGGGCGGCTTTGAACGAGCAGACGGTCAAGTAGAAGCTGACGGGACCCCACCCGTTATCCATCGGGGCACGTATGATGGTACGTGTAGCGAGCGGACATTTCGCAGGAAATGTCAATTTGGGTGGTATCGCAGAAGTATATGACGCTTTTGTCCCATATATATGGGGCAAAGGCGTTTTTTTCGTATACCTAATGAGCCAGGCGTTCAGATATGAATTCAAACTGGATGAGGTGCTTGCACATCAGCCAGTTTGAATTCATATCTGAACATGCGGCGAACAGCCGCGAGCCTGGGAACACGGAGTGTTCTCAGGCTTTACCTGGCGGGGGTAGGACGAATGATACTTTCCTCCAGACAGTCAGCTCCGGCAAGGCGGACTGTTACATCTGCCATCTAAATTAAAAAAGAATGGAGAACAAAATTATGAAAAACATGACTCTCAAGAAACTGGTAGCTTTTGGTTGTGCGGCAGCACTGACATTTTCCATGGTAGGATGTGGATCCAAGGCCGATACCTCCGCAGACACCGGAGCTTCCAGCACCGCGGCAGAGACCGACGCTGACACAGACGCGGCGTCCGGCGACACTGCAGAGTACAACGTAGCCATTGTAAAGCAGCTCGATCACGCTTCCCTGGATGAAATCGCCAACGCGGTAGCGGCAGAGCTGGACCAGATTGCGAAGGATAACAATGTAACCATCCATTACGAGATTTATTCCGGACAGAACGACCAGACGACCCTGAAGCAGATTGGCGACCAGGCTATCGCGGACGGTGTAGACGCCATCATCCCGATTGCGACTCTGGCAGCACAGGTCATGACTGTATGCGCTCAGGATACCCAGACGCCGGTGATCTTCGCGGCAATTTCTGACCCGGAGGCAGCAGAGCTGACCGGCATCGACTACGTAACAGGAACCAGCGACGCTCTGGATACCAATAAGATTATGGAAATGATGTTTGCCCAGAACCCGGACATCCAGAAGGTAGGCCTTCTGTACTCCCTGTCTGAGGCCAACTCCACAAAGCCGATTGCGGACGCAAAGGCATACCTGGAGGAAAAAGGCATCAATTACACCGAGCAGCCGGCCAATACCAACGACGAGGTAATCGCAGCGGCCTCCTCTCTGGTAGCTGACAAGGTAGACGCTATCTTCACACCGACCGACAATGTCATCATGGCGGCAGAGCTGGCTATCTATGAGGATCTTGCAAAGGCTGGCATCCCGCACTACACCGGAGCAGATTCCTTCGTAAGAAACGGCGCGTTCGCCACCTGCGGCGTGAACTACACAGACCTTGGCGCTCAGACGGCTGACCTGGCATACACCGCTATGACAGAGGGCATGGACGGCCTGGAGGACTACTACGTAACAGAGGGCGGCATCATCACCGTCAACACGGAGACAGCAGCGACTCTTGGCATCGATTACTCCGTATTCAATGATATGGGAACTGTCGTAGAGGTTCAGACCACTGAGGAATAAAAAAGATTTTAAATAAGAAGAGACAAGAAAGCAGGACAGCGGCAATCTCTAAAATGCGGCTGTCCTGCCCATCTTTATGTATGGAGGTGTTCCTGTGTTACATATTTTACAAACGGCCCTGGAATTGGGCTTCCTGTACGCGTTGATCCCCATGGCCCTGTTCTTAAGCTTCCGTGTATTGGACATTGCCGATATGACCACCGACGGCTGCTTCGTACTGGGCACGGCGGTATCCGTCACCATGGCGGCAGCCGGACATCCGTTCCTGGCCATCCCCGCGGCTATGGCGGCAGGCGTCTGCGCAGGTTTCGTGACCGCATTCCAGCAGACCCGCCTGGGCGTACCGTCCATCCTGGCCGGAATCGTTACCAATATGGGACTATATACGATTAACCTGATGGTTATGAAATGGAGCGCCAATGTGAGCCTCCTGAAGACTGCCACCATTTTCACCCTGTTCCAGCAAACCGGCATCGGCGGACAGTGGTATGAGGTGCTGCTGGCCGGAACCGTTGTGATTCTGGCAGGCGTGCTGCTGGTGCTGTTCCTGAGTACCCGACTTGGTCTCTCCATCCGCGCCACCGGCGATAATATCGATATGGTGCGTGCTTCTTCGGTAAATCCGACCTTTACCATCACCGTAGGCCTGTGCGTGGCCAATGCGCTGACGGCTCTCTCCGGCGCCATGGTGGGCCAGTATCAGAATACTGCCGACATCAACGGCGGCACCGGAATCGTGGTCATCGGTCTGGCCTGTCTGATCATCGGTGAGACCGTGCTGGGCCGCAAAAGCGTGGTAAAAGGCGCGTTGGCGGCTGTGATTGGTTCGATTATCTATCGTTTTATCTACGCGATTGTATTGTATACAAAAATTATGCCGGTACAGGGGCTGAAGCTGGTGACTGCGATTATCGTGGCCCTGGCCATCGCGTTCCCGACCATGAAGAACTGGGCGGCCTTCCAGAAGCGGAAAAACGCCCGGAAAAAGGCACATACCGTGAAAGGGGGCCGTTTCTAATGCTGGACATTCAGAACATATCGAAAACCTTTAACCCGGGGACGGTCAATGCGAAGAGCGCCCTGTCCGGTCTCTCTCTGCATCTGGATCACGGGGATTTTGTGACCATCATCGGCTCCAACGGAGCCGGAAAATCCACCCTGTTCAATGCCATTGCAGGCGGCTTCTATGTGGACGAGGGCGCGGTGATGGTGGACGGCGAAGACATCACCTTCCTGCCGGAGTATAAGCGCAGTCGCTTCATCGGCCGCCTGTTCCAGGATCCCTTGAAGGGAACGGCCCCGGGCATGACCATCGAGGAAAATCTGGCGCTGGCCTACTTACGTGCATCCAGGGGAACTTCCGCCTTTTCCCGCATCTCGAAGAAGGATAAAGAAGTATTCCGGGAGCGCCTGTCCCTGCTAAATATGGGACTGGAAGACCGGATGAAGCAGCCGGTCGGCCTGCTCTCCGGCGGACAGCGTCAGGCGCTGACCTTACTGATGTCAACCTTAGTGACGCCGAAGCTTCTGCTGCTCGATGAGCACACGGCAGCCCTGGATCCGGCGACAGCGGAGAAGGTGCTGCAGCTGACGAAAGATATCGTGGAGCAGGAACAGATCACCTGCATGATGATCACCCACAACATGCGCCAGGCCCTGGAGCTGGGCAATCGGACCCTGATGATGGCCGACGGCAATATCGTCCTGGACGTGGGCGGAGAAGAGCGAAAGCATATGACCGTGGAAGATCTGCTGACCCGCTTCAAGGCAGGCGCAGGACATGAGCTGGACAATGACCGGATCCTGCTTTCCGACGCGGCACAGTAAAAGCGAAGAAAGAGAATATGGAAAATAGAAAGAGTATGTAACCATTTCAGGAAAGTAAGAATGCGTTACATACTCTTTTTGTTATGTAATAGGAAATTCCTATGGAATCCCCTATTACATAAAAATATTATCGCACTGCGGCGGAAAGGAATCATGTCGCTAAAGCGACCCGCCGCAGGCGGAGAATCCTGCGAAGCAGGATTCTTTCTTACCTTCGGATTTTCCGATATCCCCGCCCCGCCAGAATCGCCAGCCATACAAGCCCGGCCAGCCCGCTTATCGCGATTCCGGCCTTCATCCCCGGCGGCGTCAGGCACAGACGGATCTCATGCTCCCCGGCCGGAAGCTTTGCGCCTGCGAATGCGGTATTGACCGTATACAATTCCGTAGCCACCCCATCCACATAGAGCTTCATGCCCTTCTGCATGGGAATGGAAGTGACGAACCAGCAGTCCGTATCGGCGGAAGCCTTGCAGGCCAGGATCTCATTTTTCGTAGTATCGCAGTCCAGCGCTTCCACAGCCGTCCAGGCCTTCTCCTGGAACACCGAAGCGTCTAAGAGACCGAACCGGATATTTTTCAATGTATAATGCCCTTTGGGCAGCTTAATTTTCAATTTTGTGATGCCCTGCCCAGAGTCTGCCACGCCGTCCACGGAGGCGGAGAGAAACTGATACTGGAAGGTCCCGTTTCCGTTGGGATAGGCTGCGCCGGGTGCGGACAGTTTGTTTTTCACGCCGTTGATGGTGATAGTCACAGCCTTGCCGGTGTGGTTGGCCA
This sequence comes from Laedolimicola ammoniilytica, assembly GCF_025567165.1. Classification (NCBI taxonomy): domain Bacteria; kingdom Bacillati; phylum Bacillota; class Clostridia; order Lachnospirales; family Lachnospiraceae; genus Laedolimicola; species Laedolimicola ammoniilytica. Next base: position 27,418 of record NZ_JAOQKC010000017.1, on the reverse strand, counting down.
CGTCGAAGCGGAGCAGCAGGAGTTGTTCCTGAACGGGGGTTTGGAAGTTCAGGATCACGGTGCTGTCACGGGTGACCTTGAGATCGTAGGAGCGGTTTTTGGCGTCCCCGGAGGCGGCAAGCTGCACCGTGGCCGGGATTTCTTTGGAAGACCAGAGAGGCTGGTAGTACCGGATTTTTGTGCGCCAGCCTTCTTCTTTTTCAGAAGAAGATTTACCGGAAATGGTGGAGCTGTCAGCTGCTTCGTCCGGAATCACGGTGGTGCGGGTCAGGGCCTCGGCCTGCTCCCAGCCTTTGATTCGGTTGAACAGGGTGTCGGTCATGGTATCGCTGGTCAGATAGGCCATCGGCAGCACGGATTCATTTTCCGAGACAGCCATCGTATCATTTTCCCAGAGCACCCGGTAGCCTGCAGGTACCTGGGATGGGCTGGTCTCCAGATAACGGATGCCCATAAAATTCAGCAGAAACGGGTTGTTGGCGGTCAGGATGGCCAGCCGGTTATTAATCTGCACCGGGGTTTTCAGGTAGTCATAGTACACTCGGGAGTATTCATTACTGTAGACCGACGAGTACATGGAGCTCTTACTGCGGACGGATGACGCGTCCCGGTTACCGTTGACTAACGGATGAACCAGAGAATCATAGCGGTACAGGGAGTCCGTATACAGGGTCAGGGCAGGTTTTTCAATGGCGGCATCCATATCAGCCTGGGTGACAAATTTTTCCTTCGAAGCCGAGCGAAGGAAGAAGAGACAGGGCATAATCAGGAGACAGAGAAACGCGAAGCGGGACAACAGATAGCGAAGTCCCGAACCTGCCACAGGGGCAGCGCCTTCGGAAGCTTCGGCCCGATCCTCACTGACTGCCATGGCCAGCAGCACCACAGCCAGCAGAAAGAGAAAGTCCGCCTGTACCAGCGTCCAGTAGCTCTTATGCAGGTAGCGGAAAATGACCGCAAATAGCAATGGGAACGGCCAGAGCCGGAAGCTCACGCGACCGTTTTTCAGATCCGACAGAATCAGCGCGCAGTGGAGCAGAAGCAGCGGCAGAAACGGCATCAGAATCTTCGCCCGGGCGTAAAGGGTGGCGTTCAGGAGGTAGGAGATCCCGCCCCAGAGGAACAGCAGCAAAAAGATCAGGCTGACGGCCCGATACTTCCGGATGGCCACGCCCAGCACCACCAGATACAGGACGATAAGGGTCACGCCCAGCCCGTAGGAGCTGTAAAGCAGGGACTGGAAATCTTCAAAAAAAGTGGTTAATCCCGCATCCCCCGAAGCCGAGGCGCGCCGGTGCTCCAGAAGGGACAGGCCGGTGGGCAAAAGAAGTGCAAAAGCCAGAAAGCCGCCCAGGGCGCAGGAGACAAACCAGGGCTTGAAGAAATATCGACCGGACAGCCAGGCCCAGTACCAGCCGATGACCACGAAGCAGGCCGGGGCATAGTAGAAGCTGTGGAGGCAGATCAGCAGCATCCACAGCGGCAGCAGGGCCGGCATCCGTCGGGGGCTCTTTTTCACAGATAAAAGGGCCAGCAGCAGAAACGGCATATAATTTACGAACATGAGCTGCCGATGAGTATGGAAAAAACAGGAAGCGGTCAGAAAGAGGACGCTTCCCATAAAGGAGTCAAAGCCGGACAGCCGGTGCCGTCGGAGCAGCAGATAGAAGAGCAGCACGCTTAAGAGGCAGCCGCCCAGCGCATAGGCAATGACGATTTTGTACATGGGGACTGCGGGCAGAAGACAGCCAATGAGGATGTCCGGGCGCAGATACCCATAATAAGAAAACTGAAATCCATTGCTGCCGCCGCCCAGAGGCAGGTAGGCAGGCAAGAGCGTATGCTGCTCCCGCATGGCTGTGCGGATGGTCTCAGCCAGGGCTGTGTGCTGGCTCAGCCAGTCCGTGGTGGAGCCGTAGACGCAGCCCGCCGGAAGGGACAGATGGATGAGCAGCGCAAAAAGTCCGGTCAGAAGCACCGGGTAAATCCATTTTCGAGTCATAAAATCTCCTTCGATGTCAGCGTGATACAGTTTCGCCGTCTATTCCCCGGCAATGACCTTCTCGATGCCCCGCATATCGGCTGCTGTGTCTGTAAAGGAGCTCCAGTAGCTGCCGATGATCTTGTCGCTGGCAGCCAGGCAGTAGAGATCCAGCAGGGCGTCATGCATACCGGCCACGGAATTGCGGTCGATGGTACGGGATTGATTGCTGATAATTTTTCCCGGGAAGCGGCTGCGGAGCAGATCTTCCTCGCGCTGGTCGTCGGTGGCCAGGAAGAAGCGGGTCTCCGGGTGGGCCAGAAGCTCCTGTTCCATCTCGGCGATGAATTGCTCTGTGGTGCTCTTGCCCATGGAAACGGCGTTGTCAGTGCGGCGGATATGGACGCCCACGCAGCGGGGCGCAAAGTCCTTTGTAAATGCGTCCACACGCTTCTGAAGCGCGTCAGTGGGCACAAAAAGGGAGTAATCCTTCGACGGATAAAAATGCTCCCAGGTGAAGATGTAGACCCGTTTTTTCAATGCCCGGTAGAAATTGTCGTTCAGTGTGCCGTCGGTCTTGTTGTTCAGAATATCGTCATTTCCGAAGCGCTGGCCTGCGGAAAGCTGGTAGTAGAGCTTTCTGGGGTCTTTCAGGGAGCGGATATTGATAAGGATGATATCCGGCTCGTGGATGGGCTGAAACAGATCCTCGAAAGCAGCGTTCAGCTCCGGATTCAGATACCAGAGGATGACAAGTTTTTCCTTTCTGCGCCTGGAAAGCTCTCTTGCGGAATTAATCACGCGCATCCTATTGCATAAACCGCCGGAAGGTTGTATGATTAACATAGTATACCCTGCCGTAGCTGCGGACAGGTCATGAGACGTAAAGCAGCCACGGTTGCCTTTCATTCTTATTGATATAGTATAAAAGTAACGCGCATATTATAGCATTCCGGCGTTACACACACAAGGGAGAACTTATGAAACCACAGAAAATTAAGAATCTGTTTTTGAGACAAAGCTATCAGGACGCCTGGGAGGAGTATGAAAAATCCCTGACCAGGAAATATTTTATCCACTGGGATTATGTGATTCTGACTGCCTCCAACGAGGAGCAGGCGGACGCCTACCAGGCGCAGATCGACGCGCGCCTGGACGCGGGAAGACTGCCGAAGGAGACCACCTACCGGGTACTGCCCGATCCGGACGGCAAGCGGGTGGGCAGCGGCGGAGCCACCTTCCATGTGATGAAATACTTAAGCGAACAGGGCGGGGGCGCAGACTTCTTCCGGGGCAAGCGGATTCTCGTGATTCACTCCGGCGGGGACTCCAAGCGGGTACCCCAGTATTCGGCCTGCGGAAAATTATTTTCACCAGTGCCGCGGGAGCTGCCGGACGGACGGCGTTCCACCCTGTTTGATGAATTTATGATTGGCATGGCGGGCATGCCGTCCCGGTTCCGGGAGGGTATGCTGGTGCTCTCCGGCGACGTGCTACTCCTGTTTAATCCCTTGCAGATTGATTTCACCTTCCACGGCGCGGCGGCCATTTCCATCAAGGAGGATGTGGATACCGGAAAGGACCATGGTGTATTTCTGGGAAATGCGGAGGGCTATGTGGCCAACTTCCTGCACAAGCAGAGCGAGGAGCGCCTGCGTAAGCTTGGCGCGGTGAACGAACACGGCGCGGTGGATCTGGACACCGGAGCCATCATGCTGGACTGCGATCTGCTGGAAAGCCTGTTCTCCCTGATTGGGGAAGATGGGAAAATCGTTCCGGAGAAATACGACCGCTTTGTAAATGAACGGGCGCGCATCAGCTTCTATGGGGATTTCCTGTACCCGCTGGCGTCCGAGTCCACCTTTGAGCAGTTCTTAAAGGAAAAGCCCGAGGGCGACTTCTGTCCGGAGCTTTTAGCCTGCCGGAAGGAGATCTGGGAGGCCCTGCATCCCTATTCTCTGAAGCTTCTGTGCCTGTCCCCGGCCCAGTTCATTCATTTCGGAACGACCCATGAGCTCCTGAAGCTTGTGACCGAGGACATCGACAACTACGAATTCCTGGACTGGAAGCGCCAGGTACTGGGCGTGGAGGAGTCGGAGGGCGCCAATGCCTGCAGCAACAGCTACATCGAGAAGCATACGGAGATTGCGGAATCCTCTTATATAGAAGACAGTTATATTTACGACGGCAGCGAAGTGGGCGAGAACTGCGTGATCTCGGCAGTCACCCTGCGGGGCGAGCGGATCCCGGCGGACACGGTGCTCCACGGCCTGAAGCAGAAGGACGGCCGTTTCGTGGTGCGCGTTTACGGCGTGCAGGATAACCCGAAGGTGACCCTGGAGGACGGCGGCGCGTTCCTGAACAGTACCTTACCGGATTTTCTGGGAAATGTGGGAATGCAGCCTGGAGACCTCTGGGCGGACGCGGAAGGAGCGCACTATCTCTGGACCGCGAAGCTCTATCCGGTCTGTGACACCATCGAGGAAGCCGTGGCGGCGGCCGTGAAGCTTCTGGCCATCGCGGACGGTACGGCGGATGAGGCGACCCGCGGCTGGTACGCGGCCGCGAAGCGTCTGAGCCTCCAGGAGAGCTTTGAGCAGGCCGATGTGAAGGAAATCACCGCATGGCAGGCGAAGCTGGGCACCAGAGTGCGAATTGCCAGATTTTTACTGATGCTGGAGGAACGTAAAAGCATTGAGGAGATCCGGGCGGTCTTCGGCGAGCAGGGCGTGACGACCTCCCAGGTAGAGAAGCTGCGGGCCATTGCGGAAAAGTCTGATTTCAGCATCCGCATGCGCATTTACTATTATTTATCGAAAATGACAGTCGGACAGGTGAGCGAGGATCTGGAAAACCAGTGCTTCCGTTATCTCTGCGACAGCTTATATGAGGCCAGCATCGGCAAGGCCCCGGCGGAGGAGTCGTACCACATCACCAGGGATGAGGTGAAGGTGGAGCTGCCCATCCGCGTGAATTTCGGCGGCGGCTGGTCTGACACGCCGCCCTACTGCAACGAGCACGGCGGCACGGTCCTGAACGCGGCGGCGAAGCTGAACGGTATCCTTCCGGTCATCGTCACCGTGAAGAAGATGGATAAGCCCTGTATTGCGCTGGCCAGCACCGATTCCGGCGCTTACGATGAATTCACGGACGTGAAGGTGCTGCAGAGCTGTCGGGATCCCTTCGATACCTACGCCCTTCACAAGGCGGCGCTTCTGGCCTGCGGCATCGTGCCGCTGAACCGGGAGGCGACCTTGGAAGAACTGTTGGAGAAGCTGGGCGGCGGTCTCTATCTGTCCACAGCAGTTATGGGAATTCCGCGCGGATCCGGCCTTGGCACCAGCAGTATTCTGGCGGGCGCCTGCGTGAAAGCGATTTTCGAATACATCGGGAAAGAAGTGACCGAAAATGAATTATACACCCACGTCCTCTGCATGGAGCAGCTTATGAGCACCGGCGGAGGCTGGCAGGATCAGGTGGGCGGCCTGACGGGCGGCATCAAGCTGGTGAGCACCAAGCCGGGCCTGATGCAGAATATTGAGGTACAGCATCTGAATATCCCGGAGGAAGCTTTGCAGGAGCTGAAAGACCGCTTCGTCCTGATTTACACCGGCCAGCGGCGTCTGGCGCGGAATCTGCTCCGGGAGGTGGTCGGCGGCTACATCGGCTCCAATCCCAATTCCCTGGAGGTGCTCTATGAGATTCAGCAGGTGGCAGTCCTGATGAAGTTCGAGCTGGAAAAGGGCAATATCGACGGTTTCGCGGAGCTGCTTGACCGGCACTGGGAGCTGTCCCGGCGGCTGGACGGCGGCAGCACCAACACCTGCATCGATCAGATTTTCCTGAGCTGCGAGGATCTGCTGGCGGCCCGGATGATCTGCGGCGCGGGAGGCGGCGGCTTCCTGCAGGCTATCCTGAAAAAAGGCTGCACGAAGGAGCAGCTGCGTGAAAGAATCCACAGCGTGTTCCAGGACAGCGGCGTGGACGTGTGGGACTGCGCGTTAGTATAAGGAGATTATTTTGAAAGTATTACAGATCAATACCATCTGCGGCAGCGGAAGTGTGGGGCGGATTACGGTGGACATCGTACACGCCCTGGAAGCCCGGGGTGACGAGGGAATGGTGGCCTTTGGCCGCCGGACCGGGCCGGAGGGCGTGCCGACTTATAAGTTCGGCACAAATCTGGACATGGGGCTTCATGTGCTCTGTACCTTTTTTCGGGGAGAACACGGCTTCGCTTCGAAGAAGCAGACGGGCAGACTGATAGAGAAGATAGAGGAATACAACCCGGATATCATTCATCTCCACAATATCCACGGGTTTTATCTGGACGTGGAGCAGCTGTTCCGATATCTCAGGACAGCCGGAAAGCCGGTGGTCTGGACCCTCCACGACTGTTGGAGTTTCACGGGACACTGCGCCCATTTCGATTACATCGGCTGTATGAAATGGAAGACGGGCTGCGGGAACTGCCCCCAGTACCGGAGCGTCTATCCCTATGCTTTATTTAAGGACAATACAGCCTCCAATTACCGGAGAAAAAAGGCAGCCTTTACGGGCGTGCCCTCTCTGACCGTGGTGACGCCCTCACGGTGGCTGGCCGGTTACGCGCGCCAGTCCTACCTGGGAGAGTATCCGGTGCAGGTGATTCCCAACGGGATCGCCCTGGATAAATTTCATCCGGTGGAGAAGGGACTTCGCAAAAAGCTGGGTTTCGAGGGGAAATTCATTCTTCTGGGCGTAGCCAGTATGTGGGAGGAACGAAAGGGGTACGCCTACTTTGAGCAGCTGGCAGATCGGCTTCCCGACGATTATCAGATTATTTTAATCGGTTTGTCGAAGCAGAAGATGAAAAAGCTCCACCCGAAGATCCACGGCGTTATGCGAACCAACAGCATGGAGGAGCTGGCGGAGTATTATTCCATGGCGGACGCCTACGTGAATACGACCCTGGAGGATACCTTCCCCACCACGAACCTGGAGGCCCTGGCCTGCGGCACCCCGGTAATTACCTTTGCCACCGGCGGCAGCGTGGAGTCGGTGGACGAGACCTGCGGCAAAGTGGTTCCCAAAGGCGATATCGACGCGCTGGAGGCGGCGGTGAAGGCCATGCGGGCGGAGCCGGATAAGCGGACCGCCTGTCTTACCAAAGCGTCCCATTATGATAAAAACGAGCGTTTTCAGGATTATCTGAGACTGTACGCGAAGCTGTTACACAAGGAGTAAATTTATGGAAAATCCAAAGGTTTCGATCATCACGACAACCTATAACGATAAAGAGAATCTGAAGAAAATCATTGCCCAGGTGAAGAACCAGGACTATGAGAATATCGAGTACGTCATTGTGGACGGCGGTTCCACGGACGGAACCCTGGAGGTCATTGCGGAGGCGGCGGAGTATTTCGGCGACCGGCTGAAATGGATTTCCGAGAAGGATAAGGGCATCTACGACGCCATCAACAAGGGAATCCGCCTGTCCACCGGCGATATCCTGGGCTGCTGCTTCGACCAGTACGCGGGTCCGGACGTCATCAGCAAGATGGTGACGATCATGGAAAAAGAGGGTACAGACGGCGTACACGGCGATCTCTATTATATGGAGGGGGACAAGGTAGTGCGCTACTGGCACCAGGGCCAGGGCAATATCCGCTTTGGCTGGATGCCGGGCCATCCGACCCTGTACCTGCGGAAAAGCGTCTATGATAAATATGGCCTTTATAAGACGGATTACCGGATTTCGGCGGATTATGAGTTTATGATCCGGATTCTGAAGGACGATAAGGTGAAGCTTTCCTACCTGCCGGAGGTGCTGATCTACATGTCCCACGGTGGCACCAGCACCAACAGCCTGGGGGCTTATCTGGCCGGGATGAAAGAGGGACACCGGGCGCTTCGGGAGAATGGGGTGCGGTTCGCATGGTTTACGGACTTGTGCAGAACTTTAAGAGTGCTTGCACAATTCGCTCAAAAGGGTTAAAATATGGCGTAACACTAAGGCATGCGAAAGTGCAAACATAAGCAGACGTGCCGTGCTTGCACGTAAGCGGCTGTTTATGTTTGCGCTTTCATAGGGCGTAGCCCGGTAGCGAGATGAAGCGAAGCGGCAGGGTGAGCTCGAAGAGCGAGAGAGTGCCCTGGGGCAAATCGAGCGCATGCCTGGCCGATATAGAAAAGGAGACACACAGATGAAATGTCTGGTTATCATCCCCGCCTACAACGAAGAAGAAAACATCGTGCGCGTGGTGGAAAACCTGAAAAATAATTACCCGATGTACGACTACGTCGTCATCAACGACGGTTCCGCAGACAGCACTGCGAAAATCTGTCGGAAGTATGGCTACGAGCTGGTGGATCTGCCGGTAAACTTAGGCCTGGCCGGAGCCTTCCAGACGGGCCTCAAATACGCCTATCGGAAGGGTTACGATTACGCCATCCAGTTCGACGCGGACGGACAGCACCGTCCCGAGTTCATTGCCCCCATGCTGGACAAGATTCAGGAGGGCTACGATATCGTCATCGCTTCCCGGTTCGTGACCGAGAAGAAGCCCCATTCCCTTCGGATGCTGGGCAGCAACCTGATTTCCGCGGCCATGAAGTTGACCACGGGCCACAGGGTCAAGGATCCTACCTCGGGCATGCGCCTGTTCAATAAGAAAATGATCGCGGAGTTCGCCCTGAACATGAACTACGGACCGGAGCCGGACACCATTTCCTATCTGCTGAAGCAGGGGGCCACCATCGCCGAGGTTCAGGCGAAGATGGATGAACGGATCGCCGGCGAGAGCTATCTGAACATGACCAAATCCATGATGTACATGCTCCGGATGCTGCTGTCCATCCTGTTTATTCAGAACTTCCGGAAGCGCAGGGAGGTGAAGGTTTCATGACACCGGTATTTCGAATCATCCTGATTGTAGTGTCGATTTTGAGCACCTGGTATATCCTGAAGAAAATCCGCCAGTCCAAGCTGCAGATTGAATATGCGATTTTCTGGATCATTTTTTCCGGGGTGCTGGTAATCATCAGCCTGTTCCCGTGGCTGGTGAGCCTGTTTACCAGACTGCTGGGCATGCAGCTGCCGGTAAACTTTGTGTTCATGGTGTTCATCTTCATCCTTCTGGTGAAGCTCTTTATGATGACCATTGAACTGTCTACACTGGAAAATAAAGTAAAAGACCTGACCCAGGAGCTGGCCCTGGCGGAAAAAGAACGCCGGGATGAGCTTCTCATCCAGAAAGAGAAAAAAGAAAGCGAATCTTAAGTATAGAAAAGGAGAAATCAAATGAAAAAGATTATTGTGACAGGATGCAACGGACAGCTGGGCCGTGCAGTCAATCAGCAGTATGCAGACAGCACCGAGTATGAACTGGTGAACACCGACGTGGCAGAGCTGGACATCACCAGGGTGGATAAGGTGCTGGAGCTGGCCAGAGAGGTAAAGCCCTACGCCATCATCAACTGCGCGGCTTACACCAACGTAGATAAGTGTGAGGTGGAGCAGGATCTGGCTTATAAGATCAATGCCATCGGAGCCCGCAACCTGGCCATCGCAGCCGCAGATACCGGCGCGAAGCTCATGCACATTTCCACAGACTATGTATTCCCGGGCGATGTGTCCGCCCATCCGCTGACCGAGTTTGATCCGGTAAGCCCCAGGAGTATGTACGGCGCCACCAAGCTGGCAGGCGAGAACTTTGTGCGTGATTTCGCAAATCAGTACTTCATTATTCGTACCGCATGGCTGTACGGCGACGGCCATAACTTCGCCAAGACCATGCTGAAGCTGGCGGAGAATAACGATAAGATCGGCGTCGTGATGGATCAGGTGGGAACACCCACCAGCGCGGTAGAGCTGGCCAAGGCCATCAAGTACCTGCTTCCGACGGACAACTACGGCCTGTTCCACGGCACCTGCGAGGGCGACACCAACTGGGCAGAGTTCGCCGCTACCGTCCTTCGTCTGGCGGGCAGCAAAACCGAGATCGAGCCGATTACTTCCGAGGAGTACAAGCGCCGTTTCCCGAATTCCGCAGACAGACCGGCCTACTCCATTCTGGAGAACTATATGCTGAAGCTGACTACAGATTTCTCCTTCGCTTCCTGGCAGGACGCCATCGAAGTGTATATGAAAGAGCTGCTGGCGAAATAATTTACCTAAGAGAAGGAGAGAGATCCGATGACAGGAAATGATATTTTGTATCTGGTAATTCCCTGCTACAATGAGGAGGCCGTGCTGCACGAGACCGCGAAGCAGCTTCTGGAGAAGATGAATTCCATGTTCGACCGGGGCATGATTTCCCGGGAGAGCAAAATCATGTTTGTAAATGACGGCTCCAGGGACAGGACCTGGGAGATCATCAAAGAGTTACACGAGTCTAACCCCATCTATTCCGGCGTCAAGCTGTCCCGGAATAAGGGCCATCAGAACGCGCTGCTGGCTGGGCTTATGACGGCAAAAGAGAAAGCGGATATGGCTATTTCTCTGGACGCCGATCTGCAGGATGACGTGGATGTCATCGACCAGATGGTGGAGAAATACTACGAAGGAAATGATGTGGTATACGGCGTCCGAAGCGCCCGGGATACCGACACCTTCTTTAAAAAATTCACAGCCGAGGGCTTCTACAAGATCATGCAGGCCATGGGCGTGGAAATCGTGTTCAACCATGCGGATTACCGTCTCATGAGCAAGCGTGCCCTGGAGGGACTGTCTGAATTCCGCGAGGTGAATCTGTTCCTGCGCGGTATCGTACCCCTCATCGGCTACAAGTCCGATATCGTCACTTACGAGCGCCATGAGCGTTTCGCGGGCGAGTCCAAGTATCCGCTGAAGAAGATGCTGGCCTTTGCCACCGACGGCATCACATCCTTCAGCATCAAGCCGATCCGTATGATCACCACCTGCGGTTTCCTGATTTTCGCTATCAGCATTCTGATGCTGCTGTATTTCCTGGTGGTACATTTCATGGGCAGAACCGTACACGGCTGGACCAGCACCATCGTGTCTATCTGGGCCATCGGCGGACTGCAGCTTCTGGCCATCGGTATTGTGGGTGAATATATTGGAAAAATTTACCTGGAAACCAAGGCGCGTCCCAAGTATATCATTGAGACCGTACTGGATAAATAAGTAGGAGAGTTTTATGAACAGCTTTTTGAAAAAGCAGGGGCTGACCAGGCTTGATTTGTTTTATCTGGCGGCCCTGACGCTGATTGGCCTGAGTATCCGTGTGATCCTGCGTGTGGTCATCACGGACGACTGGCTGATGTACTGGGATCCGTGGATTTCGGATATTAAGGAGATGGGCTTTTCCTATCTGGCTACGGATCGCTATGACTATACACCGACCTTTATCTATATCCTCTGGGTCATCAGCAAGCTGCCCATCAATCCCATGACCGCCTACAAGGGATTGCACTGCATCCTGGACTTCGTGGCGGCAGCGATTTTGGGCAAAATGATATACAAGGTCACCGGAAGCAGGCGCAAGGGCGTCCTGTCCTACGGCCTGTTCCTGATTGTGCCCACCATCTGGGCCAACAGCGCGCTCTGGGCCCAGTGCGACATCATCTTCATGACCTTTTTACTGCTGTGCTTTTATTACCTGTTTGCGGATCGGCCCTGCAGGGCCATGTTCTTCTACGGGATGGCCTTTGTGTTCAAGCTCCAGTCCCTGTTTATTTTCCCGTTCCTGGTGATTCTGTGGGTGAATAAAAAGGTGGATCTGAAGCATTTCCTGTGGATTCCGGCGCTGTATTTCCTGAGCATCGTGCCCGCCTGGATCGCGGGACGGCCTCTGATGGAGCTCATCAACATTTACATGGCCCAGGGCGCCCAGGACGTGTGGTCCCTGTCCATCAAATGGCCGAACATCTATCAGATCATCGGAAATCAGTTCTTCCTGCTGGAATATGCTTCCGCGGGTACCTGGCTGATCCTCGGCATCCTGATGATCATCATGTTCGCCATGGCTCAGAAGCGCTATCGGATCACCAATGAATTTATCGTGCAGATGGCGCTGTTTTTCGCGATTCTGACGCCCTGGTTCCTGCCCCATATGCATGAGCGGTACGGCTGCGTGGCGGATATTCTGGCGATTATCTATGCGATGATGAACAGGAAGAAGTTTTATTTCCCGCTGGTGCAGATTCTGGTGTCCTTCAATTCCTACATGGCCTACTTAAGCCATCTGGGGGCCGATGAGCCGACCATTTACTACGGTGTGTGGGCCTTCGTGGAGCTGGGGCTGCTGATCCTGGTGGGCCTGGATATCTGGCATTATATGCAGAACCCGGAGAATCAGCTGCCCATGGAAAATGAGGCCGTGAAGAAGAAGGAGGCTGCGTGATGGATGATTTCCTGAGAAATTTTATTTCCAGAAAATGGAATCTCAAAGGCCTGACCTTTACCTTTCTGGATGTGCTGCTGTCCGTGTGCATCACCGGCACCGGACTGGCGCTGCGTTCCACAGTGATGGAATATACGCCGACCAATACCTGGAAGCTCTGCGCGATTCTGCTGGAGTTCGCATTGGCGATCTTGTGCGGCGCGATTGTACACAGCTATACGGGAAGCCGCCTGCGGGCCTTCCTGACTTATGCGGTTCTGGCGATTTATCCCACGGTGGTGGCCAACGGCTCCCTGTGGAATATCAACTGTATCTACTATGTGATTCTGTTTTTCCTGGGGCTCTATCTCTACAGCCGGGGAAATGCGCTGTTGGGGACCGGAAGTATCCTGGCGGGCCTCCTGATCGCGGTATTCCGCATGCGTTCCTGGTGGATGACGCTTAGTGTGGCTTATCCGGTATCTTTGAACCGCGGCTGGCCGAATTTCTATGAGATCATCGGGAAAACGGCCTTCGTGGAGCTCTACGATAAGGTGTCCCTGCTGATTCTGGCGGGGATGATTCTGACCGGAATCTACTGGTTCGCCGATAAGAAGGTGAAGGTGACGAAGGACATGGTGCTTCGCCTCTTTCTGTTCGCGGCGATTCTGATTCCGTATTTTGCGCCCTATATGCCGACCTGGGCCGGGTATACGGCGGATGTGGCGGCGCTTATCTACTTTATGCGCTGGCCGAAGCGGTTTTATCTGCCGATGCTGCACCTGATTGTGTCCTACAGCGCTTATGCCTGTGCCATCAACGGTGAGACGAAGCTGCCGATGGTGGCGTTCTCAGTACTGCTGCTTGCGATGCTGACGATTGTGGGCGTGGATATCTATCAGGCGGCTGTGAAAGGCGAGTAAAAGGAGAGTACATGGTTTCCAATATCATGCTGACCCTGGTATTTTCAGCTGGCGTAGCGGCGGTCTACTACCTGGTTCCGAGACGGTTCCGGCAGTGGCTGCTGCTTCTGGCGAGTGTCCTATTTTATGTGAGCGCGGGGCCCTGGCTGCTGGCACTGTCCGGCGGAAGCGCCCTCTGGAGCTTTTATACCGGGGTAAAAATCGAACAGGCGGAGACGAAAGAAAAGAAGAAGGTCTGGCTGTGGGCAGGGATTCTGCCGATACTGGGCGTTCTTTTTGTGTATAAATATTTCAATTTTTTTGTGGGGTCCGTGGCGGCCCTGCTTACCATAGCAGGACTTGGCGGTTCCGCGCCGGTGCTGCAGCTGGCCGTTCCCATGGGAATCTCCTATTATACCTTTAAAATGATCAGCTTTCTGGCAGACATTTATCTGGGAAAGCGGGAGGCAGAGCACGGCGTGGACGGCTGCGGCGCTTACCTGACCTATATTCTGTTTTTCCCGCAGATTCTGTCAGGCCCCATTGAGCGATCAGAGCATTTTCTGATGCAGCTGTATGCGGGACCGGTGTATCAGCCGGAGCTTTTTTCTATGGGTCTGCAGCGGATCGTGCTGGGACTGTTTAAGAAAATCGTGATTGCGAACCGGCTGGCGGGGTACGTGGACGCGGTCTACGGAGCGCCGGAGAGCTATCCGGGGCTGGCCTGTGTGATGGCGGCGTTCTTCTACTCCTTCCAGCTATACTGTGATTTTTCCGGATATTCGGATATCGCCATCGGCATGGCGAACGTGCTGGGCATCGACAGCCGGGAGAATTTTGACTGTCCCTATTTTTCACGGGGGATTAAGGAGTTTTGGAGTCGGTGGCACATTTCCCTGTCCAGCTGGCTCAGGGATTATATCTACATCCCGCTGGGCGGTAACCGGGTGAGTAAGGCGCGGCATAAGCTGAACGTACTGGCAACCTTCCTGGTCAGCGGTCTCTGGCACGGGGCGAATTGGAGCTTCGTCATCTGGGGCGGGATTCATGGCCTGTGGAATATGATAAGTACGAAGAAGGCGGAGAATGTCAGCCTGGCCCGCAGGGTGCCTGAGATCCTCGTGACATTTTGCGGCGTGACCCTGGCCTGGGTGTTCTTCCGGGCGGAGAGCTTCGGAAAGGCGCTTAAGTTTCTACGACACGCAGTCACCGGCTTTTCCCTGTCCTATGTGGATATCCAGAATTCCATCCTGCCCTTCACCGGCGATAATACCTGTGCCGCTTATTTTCTGACGGCCTGCGGCTTTCTGCTGCTGCTGTTCCTCTATGAGAGGGGGCAGGTGTATGGGAAGAAGCGCGGGGGCGCGGTGCTGAGCAGCGGGTGGCTGGCCGTAATGCTGGTGAGCGTGGTGCTGTTCGGGGTATTTGGAGCGTCCGGATTCCTGTATGCGAATTTTTAAAAAATTCGAGGAATTGGGATATGAAAGGATCTGTCCACCTTTTTTCTAATGGAAACGTGGATAAATTTCTTTTTTACAGAAACTAATGTGGATAATATTTTAATTAGGACAATTTGTTTATGAAACGAGTTTTGAAAACAATCGTAGTTGCATTTGCCATAGCGCTGGCCCTGATTTTCATAAAAAATGAATATGCCCGCTGTCTCCCGGCCTCCACCTACGGCATGCAGGCGGCCATCCGCAAGGGCAGCACGGATAATCTCTTTATCGGTTCTTCCATGTTCCGGCAGGGCCTGGACATCGATGTGCTGGAGGAAGAGCTGCCCGGCAGCACCTATATCCTGTCCTACAACGGCAACCAGCCTGCATTGATGGCTATGGAGCTTCAATACATGCTGGAACAGGGCCTGGAGATTCAGAACCTTTATATCGATCTGTACCCCTACACAGCGGCAGCCGATCCCTGGATCAGCGATACGAAGATTCTGCTGGACACAGATCTGAAGTTCAAGGCAAAAGCCTGGCGGCTGATAAGCAACAGCACCGGCGCCAGCTTCGGGGACTTCTATGAGTTCTTTGTGACGGCCAATAACGAGCAGCTTCTGACCTATCCGTTGAATAATAAAATTGTGTCCTCCCAGTTCCGGGACGGCGGCAGCCTGCTCCGTCAGCCGGGCAGGACCCGGGAGGAGCTCTACGCCCTGGGTACTTTAGGCAGCCGGGACGGCGTGAACCGCACCCAGGCCGGGGGCTATGGGAAAATCGTGGAGCTGGCGGAAGAATATGGCCTGAATCTCTGGTTCCTGGAGACGCCCAAATACGAGCGGATGTACGCGGATGAAGATTATCAGAAGCTGTATACAGAATCCCTTTCCATCCTGCGGGAGCTGCAAAACGGCTGGACCGGAGACGGAACATTCCAGATTCTCTGCGCGGAGGAGTTGGATTTTGATACCTCTGAGGCAGACTGTTATCAGGATCTGATTCATCTGTCGGCGGAGGGACGGGAGAACTATACAAAACTGCTCTGCGAAACATTCAAAGCGACAGAATAAAAGCTATAAAAGAATGAAAACAAAGTTATGTAAACCAAATGGAATCACCGCGAAGGAACCGCGGAGGCAGAATGGAGGAAGCAGCTTGAAAAAACTGGACTATATCGACGGACTGAAAGGAATCGGCGCGCTGATGGTATTTTTCTGCCATTTTGTCTTCGCCTTTTATTACGCGGCCTACAGCCTGACGGAGGACGCGGTGAATACGGCTTCCGGCATCGAGATTGCCATCGGCAGGACGCCCCTGAATCTGCTATACAGCGGCAATGCTGCGGTCTGCTTATTTCTGGTGTTCAGTGGCTTCGTGCTCTGCCTGTCCTATTTTCGCACCCGGGATAAAAAGCGGCTGAAGGCCGCGGCCTGGAAACGCTATTTCCGGCTGATGCCGATGATTCTCATGGTCAATATGGCGATTTTCATCCTGATGAGCCTGGGGCTTTACCGCAACGACGAGGCGGCCATTCTGACAAAATCTACCGTCTGGTTTGCAGGCTTCAATCAGTTTCAGCCGAATGCTCTGCAGATGCTGGGCGAGAGCCTGGTCGGCTGTTTCCTGTTCGGAAGCAATGATTACAACGGCGTTCTGTGGACCATGCCCTACCTGTTCTCCGGTGCGCTGGTGGTCTATCTGGCAGCTTATCTGGTGGGGGAGAATCCCTTCCGGTATGTGGCCTATGGGGTGATGCTGCTGGTGGCTGTGAAGACGGACGTCTATTTCTCAGGCATTTTCCTGGGCTTTGCGGCGGCGGACTTTTTCTGTACCCGGGAAAAAGGCATGGAGCTGTGGAAACGGTGGTGGGCGCTGCCAATGGGAAGCTTTGTGCTGGGCCTCTACCTGCTGTCCTATCCCTCCATCGGCGCGGACATGAGCGGCACTATTTACGGGGTGCTGCCCCCGGCGTATACGACCATCTATCATCTGGCGGGGGCGGCCCTGCTGCTGGCAGGCGTATTGGGACTGCCGGGACTGCAGCGGTTCTTCGGGGCGAAGCCCTTCCGGTTTCTGGGTAAGATATCCTATTCTCTGTATCTCTTACATTTTCCGGTGATTGCGACCTTTTCCTGCTGGCTGTTCTTAAGCCTCTACGGGAAAATGAGCTACGGGCTGCTGGCATCCTTAAACTTCGTCTGCACCCTTGCGCTTACGCTGGCGCTTTCAGCCCTGAGCCAGAAGTATCTGGAGCCGGTGAGCGGGCGGCTGATACATGGAATTTCGAACTTATTCACAGGGCATAAGAAGGGGTGAGACAGATGGAGAAAAAACGAATCGCATGGCTGGACGCGGCCAAGGCCATCGGCATTCTGGTGGTGCTGCTGGTACATACGGGCCGATCCTTCGGGCTGGTGAGCTACTACGGCGGCATGTTCTATATGCCCATCTTTTTCGTGACGGCGGGTATGACCTTTTCCTATAAGCCGGAAGAGAGCTTCGGAACCTTCGTGAAGAAGAAGGCGAAGCGCCTGCTGGCGCCGTATTTCGGGTACAATCTGTTCCTGTTCGCGTTTTTCTTCCTGCGGGGCCATGCGGACATGCAGACGCTGCTTGGGATCCTCTATTCCCGCAACTGCCTGATGCCCATGGATTCTGCCACCAATGTGCATTTTATGCAGATCCTGAACGCGCCCACCTGGTTTCTGACCTGTATGTTTGTAAGTTATATCCTGTTCTGGCTGCTCATGCGGGCGGCGAAGGGCGATTCCAGAAAGGCCTTTGTGGGAAATGGCGTTTATCTGCTGATCGCCATCGCCCTCCATTACCTGTGCCCGATTTTGCTGCCCTGGAGCATCGACTGCGCGTTTTACGCCGTGTCCTTCCTGATCGTCGGCAAGCTGGCGGCGGTGCAGGACTGGGTTGGGAAGCTTACAAAAAAGCCGCTGTATCTGATTCTGCTGGCCTCGGCCTTTGCACTGGCCTCTCTCTGGAACGGCAGCGTCAATATGTCTGTGGGCGATTATGGACAGAGCATGGCGCTGTATCTCTTCGTGGGAACGGCCGGATCGTTGATTGTGATGGCTCTGTGCAATGCTTTCTATGCGACGAAGCATACGGAATGGCTTCAGAAGCCGCTGGATTTTATCGGTCGGCATACCCTGCCGATTTTGTGCCTGCACTTATTTGTGTATTCCATCATCGGAACGGTGCTTGCGCTGCTTGGTATAACGCTGTAAGATAGAGATAAATGGAGGTAAGAATATGAATTATCACGTAAACGAACATATAAAGAACACCGTCCGGGTATTCCCTATGCAGAACCGCTACGGCCTGCACCGCTACGACATGAACGAGAACCCGGAGGGACTGCCGAAGGAATTCGTGGATTCCGTGCTGCAGGAGATTACGCCGGAATTCCTGGCCATTTACCCGGAGCCGGACAGATTTCTGCATAAATACGCGAAATTCATCGGCGCAGAGTACGAGAATGTCCTGACCACCAACGGTTCCGACATGGCTATCCGCTATCTCCTGGAGACCTTCGGCGAGGTGGACAAGGAGGTCGTGACTGTGGCTCCGTCCTTTGAGATGTACTGGGTCAACTGCTGTATCCTGGGCTACAGGCACGTGCCGGTGGTCTACGAGCCGGATCTGACCATCAAAATCGAGAACATCCTGAACGCGATCAACGACAATACCCGCATCGTGGTACTGCTGAATCCCAACAATCCGGTGGGAAATGTATATACCGAGGAGGAGCTGCAGCGGGTCATTGCCCGGGCGAAAGAGGTGGGCGCGATCGTCATCATCGACGAGGCCTATCACTATTTCTACCCGAATACCTTCCTGAACTATGCACTGGAGGGTGAAAATGTGGTGGTACTCCGTACCTTTTCCAAGCTGTTTTCCATCGCGGCCTGCCGTCTGGGCGTCATCATCAGCAACCCGGAGATCATTCACTACGTGAAGAACGCCCGTCTGACCTTTGACGCCAATTCCATCGCCCTGCTCTTCGCGGAGCGGATTCTGGATCACCCGGAGATGGTGGAGGAGTTGATCCGTATTGAGAACGAGGGCAAGGCCTACACCCTGGAAGAGCTTCAGAAGAAGGGCTACGAGTGCCGCGACTGCCGCGGAAACTTTATTTTCGTAAAGCCTCATCATGACGCGAAGGAGATCACAAAGCGGCTGGAAGAGGAGAAGCAGGTGTTGGTTCACGCTTACGGAAATGAACTTCTGAAGGATGATATCCGTGTGTCTGTGGGTTCAAAGGAAGCCATGCAGATATTCCTGGACGCCTTTTTCGAGGTGGACGCAGACTAAAGCCGCAGGGGGATTTTTATGACGAAAGTAATCACATATGGAACCTATGATTTACTCCATTACGGCCATATTCGTCTGCTGGAGCGGGCCAAGGCGCTGGGCGACTACCTGATCGTGGGCGTAACCGCCGAGGATTTTGACAAGACCCGGGGCAAGATCAACGTGCAGCAGTCCCTGATGGAGCGCATTGAGGGCGTGCGGGCCACCGGACTTGCGGATGAAATCATCATCGAGGAGTATGAGGGTCAGAAGATTGACGATATCCGCCGCTATCATGTGGATATTTTTGCCATTGGTTCCGACTGGCGTGGAAAATTTGATTATCTGAATGAATATTGTAAAGTGGTTTACCTGGATCGGACCGAGGGTGTATCCAGTACGAAGCTTCGATCGGAAAAGCATGCCATCCGCCTGGGACTGGTGGGCGAAACTTCGGATCTCCGCAAGTTCCGGAAGGAGAGCGGCTATGTAAACGGGGCCGTGATTTCCGGCGTCTGCGGCGATGAGGAAAGCGAATTTCAGGATCTGCTGGAACAGTCGGACGCCATGTATATTCTATCCCACCCGGATGTGCATGCCCGGCAGATTAAAGCAGCCCTGGAGGCAGGCCGACATGTGCTCTGCGAGTCGCCCATCGCCCTGTCTGTGCAGGAGTGTGAGGAACTGTTTGCGCTGGCGAAGGAGAAAAAGTGTGTGCTGATGGAGGCTATCAAAACCGCCTATTCCACCGCCTATTACCGCCTGCTTCTGCTGGCCAAGAGCGGCCGTATCGGCAAGGTGGTTTCGGTGGACGCCGCCTGCACCCGTCTGGAGGACGAGGCCAACGTCTACCCGGGCCAGTTTAACCGCAGCTGGGGCAGTCTCTGCGACTGGGGCCCCACGGCGCTGCTCCCGGTATTCCAGCTTCTGGGAACCGACTACGCGGAGAAGCAGATCATCACCCACTATGCGGACGAGGCGAAGGCCTATGACGCATTTTCCAGAGTGAACTTCGTATATAAGGACGCCATGGCCTCCATTCAGGTGGGCAAGGGCATCAAATCCGAGGGCGATCTGGTGGTCTCCGGCACAGAAGGGTACATTTATGTTCCTGCCCCCTGGTGGAAGACCGACTACTTCGAGATCCGCTATGAAAATCCCGCCAACAACAAGCGCTACTTCTACCAGCTGGACGGCGAAGGCATCCGCTACGAGATTGTGGCGTTCCTGAAGTCCATCGAGGACGGCCGGGACAATTCCTATGTGGATCGGCATGTGTCGAAGGCGATTACAGGGATAATGGAAGATTTTTACAGAAAAAAAGATGTGAGAGAAATCTGATTTTATAAAAAGGACCGGAACAGCTGGATTCATGCTGTTCCGGTCTTTTTTACTCTATAGGAAAGACCGCCTCCGGCGCTCTCTTGAACGAAAAAGGCCCGCACGGAGGCGGGCATAAAAACGGGACGGTTGTGAAATTAGAAGATATAAAAACCTTCTGTTCCCCAATCGTCATCATCGTCATCGAATTCATGTAAGAAATAATCCATATCCAGAAGGTCACTCTCGCTCATCTGGCGAATGTCCCTGGGTGTCATTCCTTCCGGTGGATTTTTGATGTATTTATTGCGCAACTCCTCGATATCAGATTTCATGGCGGCATCCTCCTTTAAGAGGATTGTAGCACAGAAGGATGGAAAAGAGAAGCTATCCATAGCCTCTTTTCCTACGAGCTTTGGACATGGCTTTCTCGTACATTTCTTCGAGGGAGACGCGCTTATGGTTGTAGTAAAGTTCAAGGACGGACATAGTAGAGCCGCAGTCAGGACATTTTAAAGGGTCATATCCAAATGAAAGAGAGATAGCCTGATGCCAGCGGTTAAAACTACGATAAATGTGATGCTTTTCGCGAGAAATAGCACGATGAAGTTTTTTGTCAATCTTACGGTGTCTGGCATAAAGACCACCATAGTGGATCATTTTGAAATGCTTTTCCGGTATATGTTGAATTAACCGTTCAATAAAGGTAATGGCGGGAACGGTCTCGACGATATATTTATTATCTTCATGACGGTTGTAGTGAAAGGTAACCAAATCACCGTCATAAGAATCAATGCGGGAAGTCGCGATAACAGGTCTGCCAAGGTAACGACCGATGTAATTAAGAACGGTTTTGGAATCGCAACTGTGGGGCTTGGCATAAACATAGAAACCATTGGGATGATCTTCATAACATTTGGCCTTTACTTTTTTGAATGAGTTTCCAAGCTTATGCTGCATCTCGTTGAGTAGGGCGGTACGGAAAGAATTTCGGAGAAAAGTATAGTTGAAGTGAGAAATATGCCGCCATTGCCCGAAATCGCTGTAACCACCTTCGGAAATGAGACAGTGAATGTGAGGATTCCATTTGAGATCCCTGCCAAAGGTATGAAGAACCATGATGAATCCAGGGACAAAGTTTTGAGACTTGTTAAGCTTGGAGAACATACGCAAAACAACACTGGAAACAGCATGAAAAAGACAATGAAGCAAGAAACGCTCTTCTAAGAAGAAAGGGCGAAGATTCTCATCAATGGTAAAAACACAATGACGGTGAGTAACGTGAATGAGTTTAAAAGCCATGGAAGTAGTACGTTCCATAGAGTACTTATTGCCACAGGTAGAGCAAAAGTGGCTGTGACAGCGGAAAGGGACAAACTTGAGATTGCCGCAATGCTTACAGCCATACATGGCACCGCCGAAGGAGGGGTCGCCACAATGGATCATTTTGTCCACATTTTCAATAATGGAATCACGTGGATGCAATGTATAAAGCATTTCTTCATAATGGTCTGTAAAAATTTCCTGAAGGATGTTCATAAGACTATTATGCAGGAAAAAGCAAAAAAAAGAAACCCCCACCCCTCAAGAATGAGGGGCAGGGGAGTTGAATAGGCGAAGCCTATTTTTAATGCCAATTTTGGCGAGTTTACCAGAGATTTACCAGATTTGGTGGAAAGAAGTTAAACCCTCGAGACGATTTTCGGAAAAACTATTTATAGATGAATTCAATGAGTGCATTATAAAACGGAGATGATTACTATGGATATTTGTGGAATGAGAAGATGTCTGGGAGATACACAGAGCGAGTTTACGGCACAATATCACGGAAAAAGAAAGCGTCCGGAAAACGTTGTGCTTCTGCGGAAAATCAAGTATAATAATAAAAAAGACGGAGGTAGCGGCATTGGGAAAAGAATGGAATGAGATCGGGATAAGCAATGATTTTCTTTTTGGAAAAGTCATGCGGGATCCGGAGCTGTGCAGAGAGCTTCTGGAAGTCATCTTAAATGTTCCGATAGAGCGGGTCGAGTATCCGGAAGAACAAAAGACCATTGATATCGCACAGGATGCCAGGAGTGTCCGGCTGGATGTATATGTGGCAGATGGAAATAATACGGTATATGATATCGAGATGCAGACGGTTCAGGAGGAAGGCTTACCCAAGCGCAGCCGTTACTATCAAGGCATGATTGACCTGGCACTGATAGAAAAAGGGGAGCCCTATACGAAGCTGAATAAGAGCTATGTGATTTTTATCTGCACCTTTGATGCCTTTGGAAAAGGGGAAAGCGTTTACACATTTGAAAATATGTGCAAAGAGGAGGAAGGCTTGTCCCTGGGGGATGAAACCCATAAGATTTTCCTGAATGCAAAGGGAGCAAGCAAAAATGTAAGTCCGAGTCTCCGGGCATTCTTGGAGTATGTGGCAGGAAATAAGAGCGAAGATCCGTTTGTGAAAAAACTGGATGAAGCAGTAGTAAAGGCAAAGAAAAATGAGAAATGGAGGCGTGAGTATATGACGTTATTGATGCGGGACAGAGAAAATGTGGAAAAGGGACGTGCAGAGGGATATGTAGCGAGCATTCGGCTGTGCCGGAAATTCCACATGACGAAAGAGGCTACGCTGGAGGAACTGAAGCATGATTTTTCCCTAAGTGATGCAGAAGCTAGGAAGGTTCTGGAAAAATACTGGAACGACGAAAGAAAATAGAAGTACCACTAAGAAAAAGCATTTATTGTGTATCAGACAGGTATGCAGTAAATGCTTTTTTAGTGAATAAAATAATATTTCGAGAAGGGGATTGCAAATATATTTATGTGGGAAATAAGTGGAGGGGGCATATATTCATGGCTAATTGGTAGCACGATTTTATAAAAACAGGTTAGAATTTGTGAAAATTATATAAAAATAGGAACATAAAATTAGAAGTTTAATACATTGACATACGAAAGCAAACTGTGGTAAGATGCAAATGTAATGAAAAGGTTTTCATGAAGAAAGATACGCCCTGTGCATGGGTTGTATTACCGAAAATACCATGTGATTTTAACTAGAAATGCAGGTCATTTTCCAAATACTAAAACAATAAATGAAAACCTTATCATTAACATCCAATATGTAGGGAGGAAAATAAAATGAAAAAACTCATCGCACTATTATTGGCTACACAGCTTGTATTCTCTTTAACTGCTTGTGGCACAGCACAGACTCCGGCGGAAAGCAATAGCGCCGCAACTGATGATACATCTGCGGATTCTGACGCATCTGCGGATTCTGACGCATCTTCTGGAGAAAAATATGAGTTGGCAGTTCTTGTAAAGGGTCTTGATTCTGATTATTGGCAGCAGTTGATTGTCGGTGCAAAGAATTTCGAATATGAAAATTCTGATAAGGTGACTGTGACGGTTTACGGACCTACATCTGAAGCAGATGTGGCTGAACAAACAGAAATGCTTGACAATATTATTACGAAGCATCCCGATGGTATTGCCGTAGTACCCACTCTGGTGGACAACTGCAATACAGGTATTGAATCTGCTATGCAGGCAGGAATTCCGGTTGTTACTATGGACAACCAGCCGACTACAGATGCTTATATTACCCATTACGCTACAGACAACTATGTAGCAGGACAGCAGTTGGCACAGCGGTTTGTCGATGAACTGAATGCCCGGGGTGTGGAACCAAAAGGTAAGGTCGGACTGATTTCAGCTATGGCCGGTGTACAGACACTGGTAGATAGAGAAGGCGGTTTCAAAGATAAGCTGAAGGAGATTGCGCCGGATATTGAACTTATGGAGCCCCAGTATGTGGACAATGATATTCCGAAATCGCTGAGCGCTGCTGAAACAATTTATACAGGAAACAAAAACGATTTGCTGGGCTTTTTTGCTTCTAACAATGCGACTGGTGATGGTGTGGCGCAGTTCCTTTCCGAGAATCAGCTGGGTGATCAGCTGGTTGCTGTAGCTTTTGATGCAGATCCGGCAGAGGTAGACTCTATCCGCCAGGGCGGCATTGTAGCTATTGCAGTACAAAATCCTTACAAAATGGGTTATACGGCATGTCAGTCTCTGTTAGAGATTCTCAGTGGAGAGAAAACCTATGAAGATTTTGACAAAAAATATGATACTGGTGTAGCTATCATTGATTCCACGAATGTGGATTCGGAGGATATGGCTGGCATCATTGATCCGTTTTCTTTGAAACTGTATGAGTAATAAAGATGAGGGGTGGAGTAACTCTGCCCCTCCTTATATGAGCACAGGGGGTAAAACCAATGGAACGGAGACAACCGCTGGTTAAATTGGTGGATATTAAAAAAGAATTTCCCGGTGTCAAAGCTTTGAAAGGCGTAAGTCTGGAAATTTTGCCCGGTGAAGTGCATGGCTTGGTAGGTGAGAATGGAGCCGGCAAGTCTACGTTGATTAAAATTATGATGGGCGCATATACCGCCACATCAGGGGAAATTTATATCGACGGTGAGCGTCAGCACATTCACAATCCGCAGCAGGCAAAAGCACTGGGATTGGGAGCGGTATATCAGGATGTGACCTTGGCACCGCATTTAACAGTTGCGGAAAACTTTTTCCTGGGCTGTCAGCCGAGAAAAGGCGGACTGGTGGACTGGAAAACCATGTATCGAAGCGTGCAAAAAACGCTTGATGAATTGAATATCCGGGTTAGCGCAAAGGCACAGATTAATGAACTGACCATCGGTCAGCAGGAAATGGTTACGATTGCAAAGGTGGTTTATCAAAATGCAAAAGTTATTGTGTTTGATGAACCGACGGCGCTTCTGGCAAACGAGGAAGTACAGCTTCTTTTTAATATGATTGGCCAATTGCGTGAAAAGGGTTATGGCATTGTCTATATTTCCCATCGTATGGAGGAAATATTTGAGCTGTGCGACCGGGTAACAGTGATTAAAGATGGAACCTATGTTGATACGGTCAAGACCAGTGATGTGTATGAGGATAAGCTGGTTCAGATGATGGTTGGACGTGATGTGGAAGATTTGTACAATCTGCAGCGTCCAGATATGGGCGAGTGTGTGCTGGAAGTCAATGGATTGACTCGTAAGGGAAGTTTCGAGAATATCAGCTTTTCGGTTCATCGCGGCGAGATCTTTGGAATGTTTGGACTTGTAGGAGCCGGACGGACAGAGGTATGCCGAGCTATCTTCGGTGCAGACCCCTATGAGGCGGGTGAGGTTACAATTCTTGGAAAGTCAGTTCATCACCGTCATCCCATGGAGGCTATTGAAAATTCCATCGCTTTTTTAACAGAGGATCGGAAAAAGGAAGGGCTTTGCTTAGGACTGTCAGTGGAAAAAAATGTGAATTTAGCTTCCTATCCCATGATCAGCCGAAGCGGCATTATCAACTTGAAAAAGGAACGCCAGCGTGCAGAAGAGTACCGAAAGGCGTTGGCTATAAAAACACCTTCGATACAGCAGCTGTGTAAGAATCTGTCTGGCGGCAATCAGCAAAAAGTAGTAATTGCCAAATGGCTTTGCCGAGATAGTGATGTTTTCATTTTTGATGAGCCGACGGTAGGTGTAGATGTAGGTGCTAAAGTAGAAATTTATCGTCTGATGGGCGAATTGCTTCAGCAGGGAAAGGCGATCATCTTAGTTTCTTCATATCTGCCAGAGGTTATGGGATTATCGGATCGGATGCTGGTGATGTCAGAAGGAAAATCTATGGGTATTGTGGAAAAAGATCAATATTATACAGAAGATGGTCGGCTTAATGAAGAATATGTTCTGCGGAAAGCTTCAAATTTGTAAAAGGGGGGAACCGATAACGATGGAAAACAAAAAATCTGGATTGCTTGTGCGTCTGCAAAATAAGATCACCCGATCTTATGGTATCGCACTGGTGGTGCTGTTGATATTGATGACTGTGCTTTCTCTTACCACGGGCGGTAATTTTCTTACCTATGAAAACATCTTTAACCTGTCCAGAGCCACGTCTGTGTATGGCATTGTTGCATTAGCCATGACATTTGTGATTATTACAGGAGGTATTGATCTTTCTGTGGGTGCCAATGTTGGCCTTGCTGGTATGTTGGTAACTTTGTTGACGGTACATCGAGGGGTCAATATGTGGCTGGCTATGCTGATTGCTGTGGTGGCATGTGCCTTGGTAGGACTTTTGAATGGAATTCTCATATACGATGGAAAGCTGCCTCCGTTTATTGCCACACTTGGTTCTATGACCATAATCCGCGCTGTTATTTTATTGATTTCAGATTCCCGAAATATTACTGGTCTGCCTGAAGAATTTTTGAAAATATCCAAGATCACAATTGGCTTTACAAAAACCAATAATCTGGGTATGTCTGTGACTTATGGAATCCCGTTTATGACATTGGTTTGGCTGTTGCTGATTTTTGCCTCGGCAGCGATTTTTAAATATACTTATTTTGGACGTAATATTTTTGCAATAGGTTCAAACTGTGATGCTGCCCGCCTTTCGGGTATCTCTGTCAGGAAGACTATTTATGGTGTGTATGTATCTTCTGGCGTACTTTGTGCATTAGGTGGTATTCTGTTGACCTCGCGTCTGGCCAGTGGTATTCCTACCCTGGGTACCGGCTATGAGATGAATGCCATTGCAGCTGCGGTTGTAGGCGGTGCTTCGATGAGTGGCGGCGTGGGATATATTGGTGGTACGGTTGTCGGTGCGATTCTGATTGCAACCATCAGAAATGGCGGTACTTTGTGGAGTCTTAACGGTCAGATTATCGAGATCCTGATTGGTTGTCTGATTATTGCCGCTGTACTCATGGATAAATTGAAGAAGACAAAATAGGTCATGCTGGTAATTATGGAGGGGAGACAGTTTGACTAAATAGTTGTTTTTTTGTTATGAGTGAGTAAAAAAGGAAAGGAAGTTATACCATATGAAATCTACATATTTGAAAGCGCCATTTCAGTTTGAACAGCGGGATATCCCGGTACCGGAGGTCGGTGCCGATGAAGTACTTATCAAGGTTAAAGCCTGTGGCTTCTGCGGTCATGAGATGATCCAGGCTAAATATGCCGCTACAGAATGGACACCTTTCGGACACGAATTTTCCGGAATTGTGGAGAAGATTGGCGAGAATGTGCAGAATGTAAGTGTGGG
>NZ_JAOQKC010000016.1:866-74424 GCF_025567165.1 Laedolimicola ammoniilytica | reverse complement strand
CAATAAGATTTTTACTAACCTGCCAGTCAGTAGTCTTATTGTACTCTGAGGTATTTTCAATTTTCAACATCCACGTTTTTTATTATACAGGAAGCTTCATTACAAATTATCAGCATTTCTATTTCCGGTGCTGTAATTACATTTACAACCTCCACTTTATGTTGATACGCCTTACTGATTTTAAAATTTTCCCGCCGTGAATCAAGTATCCTATATACGGTTATCTTGCCCGCAAAATCCTTTTTTAAGTATCGCATTTCAAAATCTTTTCCTTTTCTTGATTTAAGGATTTCGCCTTCAAGTAAATCTTCTTTCGAAAAAATCAACTTATTTTGCTCTAATAACAAATTCAATATTACAGTTTCTGCCCCGCCTTCACAAATACAAGCCGTATATTTTACCATTCTATTTTTCGTCCCCCTTTCCAGCTTTAACATTAGAAAGGGCCTTTTTTAATGCCATATACGCCTCATATACCGGTACGGTTCCTTCTAAATACCCGCTCTCATACGCCTCGCTCTTTTTGATATCATTTCGTTTTAGTATAAGCGAAAGATTTTCAGCATAAATTCCCCCTCGATTTCTAACAATATATATACAGTCGTTTCTTTCATATTCATCCAATAACTCTGAATAATGAGTTGAATAAATTAAAGTAGCACCCCTTTTATTTACACTTGGATTCATGAAAAAACGAACCAATGTAGTTACAATCTCTTCATTAAAATGATTTTCAAGTTCATCAACAATTAAGTACCCCCCCTCTATAAAGCAAAATAATGCATTCATAAAAACATTTATTCCCTTGATCGTCCCTGATGAAAGATATCTTTCTATTTCACTCGGCCTATTTAATATTATTTCTTCGGAACCATAAAATTTCAATCGGATATCTGCAGATTTTTTTTCTACATTGCATTCAAAATACTCGATACTCGGATCAAGAAATGTCAATAATTCTTTTGGAAATCTTCCAAGAATATTCAACATATTATAATTAGTCCACATTAACATATTTCTTAACGGGAAATTTGACTGCTTTTCTTTATTTATTGCAATCATTACACTAACATCATCTAATAGAAATTGCTCCTTTTCATTTCTCTCGATTCTTATATCTGTGTCCCTAAAATCAAATAACCCCTTTTTTGTTTTTACTTTGCTGGCATCTTTTTCCCACAATCTTTCCTCAACTATAACTAGTTTCTCTTCATTATCAACATGATTTACTTTTTTCGCTATAGTTGTCTCAAGTTTATAAATGCTATTTTCATTATAAAAATAACTAATAATTATGACTTTTTCCTTTTCGGATAATTCATTCAAAATTTCTTTAGATTTAATACTATTAAGAGCTTCATTGTTAAGCAAGTTTATAACAAAAGAAATTACTTTTAAGATTGTCGTTTTTCCAGAAGCATTAAGACCTATAAATGAAATCACTTGGTTTGTATATATATTAGAAAATACATTATACAGTTTTTCTTTATCATCTTCGTCTACCCTTTGTTTTGTAATAAAATCAATATCTATATTTCCCTTGAATCGCGGCATATTTTGCATAACAATTTTTAATAATTTCATTTGGTATCTCCTTTTATCTTCATTGTTTTTGTTTTTATATATTATATTATGACATATATTCTCCAAATATTCAATATTAAAAACGTAATTTTCGTTTTTATTTTGTTTTCACTTTTACTTTTCCATCATCATACACATATATTCCATCCACATACTTCTCTAACATCTTCCTAGTCAATTTTCTATACCCCAAGCATTCTTCCATCTCTTCCGCCGAGACATCTTTTCTCACCCCTACCTTCTCTTCTTCTCTACATATTAGCTCTTCTAATTCTTGATCCCGCATTCCTAGCTTTCCTTTTTCTTCCTCTAACCTTTCTCTAGTCTTCAAAAACTCCTCTCGCTCTATCTCTCCTTCCCGATACCTCTCATAATTCCTCCAATTTTCCTCTTTTATCTCCTCCCGCCTCTTTTCACATTTCATTTTTTCCGCCTGATAACCTTCTATCTTCTCTTCACTCTGCCGTTTTACCCTCTCCCTCATCTCTTCCTGACTAATCTCCCGCCGCAGATGCTCCTTTATCTCTCTCAACACGATCTGCTCCAGCATCCTGTCATCCGCTTTTCCTGCGAAACACCCCGTATCTTCTTTCCCCTGACTATACGCGCAACTATAAAGCACATGCCCGTGCAGTCTCTTGCTTCCCGTCAGGTTTCTCCGGCAATTTCCGCATTTCACATAACCGCTCAGTAAGGTTGTTTCTTTATCAAATTTGCTTTTCTTCGTGTGACGGATTTGGAGAGCCTGCGCTTTTTCAAAGGTTTCCCTGGATATGATAGGTTTGTGATGACCCTCTATCACCTTCCATGCACTTTTGGGTACAGGTACTTCTTTTCCGGTTCCCGGGTCTGGGATTTTGGTTTTTCCGTAGACCATACAACCTATATAGTTCTTGTCATTCAAGATTTTTCGTATCGTGTCACTCGTCCACTGTAACCCTCTCGTGGATGCTTTTTTATTATCTGACTTCTGGCGTTTGCACATGGATTGGAGGGGTGTGGGTATGCCTTCTTCATTAAACAGGCGGCATATTTCTGTCTTGGAATAGCGCTGATTGATCAATTCAAAGACTCTGCGTATCACTTCTGCCTCATCTTCCACAATTAATAATTCTTTTCGATTCTCCGGATTGATTCGATAACCATAAGGAGCAGAACCGCAGCAATACTCACCTCTGCCTCTTTTAGTGTTCACCGCAGCTTTTACCTTAGCAGATTGATCTTTGACATAAAAATCCGCGACTAAACCTTTAAACTGCACTTCCAGATCCGAACCTTTTCCCTGATAATCCCTGGAATCATAATGATCCGAAATAGAAATGAATCGTACCCCCAGAAACGGAAAAATCTGCTCCAGGTAGGTTCCCATTTCAATATAGTTTCTGGCAAAGCGTGAAAAATCCTTTACTATTATGCACTGAACCTGGTTATTCCGAGCCAGCTCCAGCACCTGTCGGATGGCCGGACGTTCCATCGTGGCTCCGGAATATCCATCATCGTAAAATTCCTGAAATGGCATAGCGGCCAGCTCCGGACTATGGGAAATATAATCTTTCACCAATTTTCGCTGATTGATGATACTGTTACTCTCTCTCTGGGAATCATCCTCCATGGAAAGGCGATAATAGCCAATAACAACTTTTCCTTCGCTCATACGCCAACACCTCCCTTGAATCGAAAATGAATTTCTAACCTTTTATCATCATACACATAGATTTTTTCAATCAACGCCTCGGCAAGTTCCGCATTGATTTTCGATGTACCTTTTAAATCTAACAGGCTTTTCAAAAATCGCGTTTCTTCCTTCTGTCGCTTCTGCAGCTCTGTAATTCTTTGCTCCAAAGCTTTCCTTCTCTCATCACAAAATATTTTCCAATCATTGCGTTCCACTCTCAACGCCATATATGCTTCTCTGGATAAGTTTCTATCCTTATACTGCATAAATGCCTCTGCAAATTTTCCGGCCTGTCGCTCTGCTTCGACATTCATTCTCTTTATCTCATTTTCAATCTGCACAATTTTCGCTTGAAAAGCTGTTTTGCCCATGGCAACCATATTCTTTTTCTGTAATCCCGATAGTTGAAACTGCCTGTTCAATTCTGCATGAACAATGCTCTGTATCTTATCTTCGGAAACGCTTTTATAGTTGCACTTTCTTTCGTCCTGATACCGTGACGCACCGCAGAAATAGAAAACACTGCCATTCGATCTGCTTGTACTCATTTTCCGTCCGCATTCTCCACAATAAAATACATTGTAAAAGGCTCTTTCATCTTTTTTCCAGCCAACTACAGTTCTTGCTTCCTGACCTGCCTTTAACCTTTCCTGCGCCTTTTCAAATAATTCCCGGCTGATAATGGGGGCATGTGCAGTAGGCGTAATAATCCATTCCCTTTCATCCAGAACTGCACATCCCTTTTCACCTTTTTGAAATCTGGATTCATATTTTCGCTGAACCAAATCTCCGTAGTAATTGTTCCGGTTCAGTACCGCACGTATAGACGAATTTCCCCATTGGTGCAATATTTCACCTTTCTGACAATACACATGATGATACTGGTTATAATCAGAAATGCGATGCACACCTGCTTTATACAAGTCATCTATAATATGCTGGATTTTCTCACCCGCTGCATATTCTTCAAAAATTCTCTGAACGATCTTCGCCGCTTCCGGCTCTATAAGCAGTGTATACTTTCCATCTACTTTCTCACATCGGTACCCATACGGAGCTTTGCTCCCAACGTACTCCCCGTTCTTCTGTGCGATACGCTTGGCCGCCCGCTCCTTTGCTGAAATGTCTTTTGCGTAAGCATCATTTACCAGATTCTTAATATTCATAGTCAGTTCCTGATTTTCCGAATCTGGTGCAAATGAATCATACCGGTCGCATATGGAAATAAAGCGTATCTTCATAAAGGGCAATATTTTTTCCAGATAATTTCCTGTTTCAATATAGTTTCTCCCAAATCTGGAAAAGTCCTTTACCAGAATACAATTTACTTTTCTTTCCCTGATGTCCTTCATCATCCGCTCAAAGCCCGGTCTTTCAAAATTTGTCCCAGTTTTCCCAATGTCCGAATAAATATCATACAGAGCCAGTTCATATTCTTTGTCCGCTTTTGCATTATGAGTTTGAATAAATTCCTTTATCAAAGCCACCTGTGTTTCAATGGATTCCACCTTTTTCTCATTCTTATCTACCGATAATCTGGCGTAGATCGCCGCCCTGTATACTGGAACTTGTGCCGATTTCTTCTCTACTAATTTCTTATACCTTTGCGCTGTCCTTGCCATTTATCCCACCTCTTTTCCGCATTCTGTCTGCTGTACTTCATAAAATTGTTTTATGATTTTCAGCTTTTCGATCGTGTCTTCATAGCGGAGATGGATTTCCAGCCGCTTGTTTTCATAAACATAGATTTTATCTACTGTTAATGCCAGCAGGATGCGATCTAGCTCTTTGATTTCCAGTGATTTTTTCCAATCTTCCAACTGAACGGCTGCAGACACTCCATTTTCAAACATCTGCTTTACCAGTTCTTTTTGCTTCTCGATCCTCCTGTTCAGTTCTTCACATTTTTTTCCATAACTTTCCCGAAACTCATCAAATTCCTCTTTACTAAGCAGTCCTTCTTTTAAATCATCATAGAGCGACGCTCTCAATCCGTAATATCTGCTATATTCTGACTGCAATTTAGCTATCTGCATATCATAATGAACAACCTGTTCATAATCAATTCTCATTTTGTGAAGCTCATCCATTATTCTTTCATAATCTGCAAAAAGCGCCGTATATATCTGAATTTCTTTCAGCACGATTTTCTTTAACACTTCTTCTGAAACACTATGTCGGGTACAAGCTCCGCCCTTGTTCTTGGTCTGACAGATATAAAATGCTTTTTCTCTTTCCTTATACCGATTTACTCTACGTATCATCGGCGTCCCGCAGTCTCCACAAAAGACAAAGCCGGAGAAAAAACTCGCATGCTCTGCTGTTTTTGACGCTCTTCCGTCATATTGTAATAGCTTTTGCACCACTTCAAACTCGCTCTGTTTTATAATGGCCGGATGCGTATCTTTCACCCTTGCCCACTCCGCCTCGGGTTTATTCAACCGCTTCTTTACCTTATAACTGATTCGTTCTTGTTTACCCTGTACCAGATTTCCGATATACACCTCATTGACCAGAATTCGCTTAATCTGGACTGCAGACCATTTCGGTGTATCTGTTCCCACAAAGCCAGAATTATAATTTTCTCCGTTCGCCTTTTTATACGCCTTGGGTGACAGAACCTGCCGTTCATTCAATTTTTCCGCTATGGCTCCGAGGCTGAAGCCTTCCATTTTCCAGGCAAATATTTTTCTTACAACATCTGCTGCCTCAGCGTCCACCACAAGACGATTTTTATTTTCTGAATCCTTGCGATACCCATACGGCGCAAAGGCTCCGATAAACTCTCCTTTTTCCCGTTTGATTTTCTGATGACTGCGTACCTTGCCGGAAATATCTCTGCAATAGCTTTCATTTAAAAAATTTTTCACCGGAACTACAAAAGATTTTTCCGAAAAATCTGCCGTGTTGCTGTCAAATTGATCCGTAACAGATATAAAACGCACGTTTAAAGCCGGGTAGATTTTCTCAATCCAACGCCCGGCTTCTATATACTCTCTTCCGAATCTGGATAAGTCTTTCACGATCACACAATTTACTTTTCCAGACTCTATGTCTTTTGTCATTCGTTTGAACTCAGGCCTGTCAAAATTTCCACCCGAGTATCCGTCATCCACATATATATCAAAGATCTGAATATCCGGCTGGCTTTTTACAAAGCTCCGAAGTAACTCTCTTTGATTTGCAATGCTGTCGCTCTCTGTCTTTGCACCCCCGTCCTCTATATCATCTCTGGACAGACGAAGATACAGTGCCGCATCGTACATATCTGGCATATTCGTTTGTAACTGTTCCATTCTACATTGCTCCTAACCTGCGTATTCATGGAAGTGAAGTCAGAAGCTATGTATCACGTTCATTTTCCCTGACTTCAGGTTAACATAAAACCTATATCTTTGCAAGGCATTTTAATATATCAGCTCCGTTCTTTTTCTAAGATAATCCAGAATTGCTTCTGTAGCATCTATTTCTCCGGTCAATCTGACAATCACTGCATATCCTTCATTCATGTGAGCGTATGGAGAAACACCGGACTTTTCCACGAAAGCTCCCACTTTTTCTGCAATTATTTTTTGTGTATCCGGAAGCAGTTCTTCGATTCTCTTTAGCTGCTCAAGATCTACTGTCAACTCTGCCTCTGGTCGATTGCCCATGATGCTCACCTCATTCCCAGCATATTCTCTGCCCAAGTCGTCCTATGCCTGTTTCATTTTCGCTTTTCATACCTTGCTGATTACGAGGTCAGTATAGATTCTTATGGTTAAAAATTTTATGCTGTAAAGCACGCAGTTTTACGCGTCAGACGCATCACTAAATTTCTCTGAAAATAAGGGGTCTGCGGCCAGATACGCATTTGTGACGTCACCGCCAAAATGCTTCTGGTCAGGGGAAAAGCTCCTGAAACCCCTGATAACGTGAAATGACGGCAGATTTTGCCGTCACTTTTGGGATTTGACGGCACTTTTTGCCGTCACAATTTTCTGCTTTTTGTGAATGACGGCATTTTCTGCCGTCACTTTTTTGAATTTGACGGCGCTTTTTGACGGCATTTGGGAAGAGTGCCGTCGCTTTTTGCCGTCATATTCCAATTTTCTCCATAAAGAAAGCCGCAGCGGAATTTTACACTGCGACTTTTCTTATATTCAAAATTAGTTTTCTATACTTACTTATTTTCCTTATAAATTTTTTATGTATCTACACTTTGGATAATTTGAACACCCCAAAAATCGTTCTCCTTTCCGTTCCCCTTTATTAGCAATTCGGATTACAAGTGTACCTCCGCAACGTGGGCATCGCATCACCGCTGTATTTGCTGTATCCGTCTGCTGTTTCTGTTGAACATTTGCTATATGTATTAATTTTTGTGCTTCACTTACTTGAGTGAGCGGATACAGCTTTTCATATAACCTATCAACCTCTTTTTGCTCTAGTTGTTTTCCAACACGCACAACATTACTTTGAACAGCAGTAAGAATATTATATCGGTTAATAACAAAATGATTCCCGCTAGTCAACGTAATTTCCTTTAAAGTACACCGATCACTAAATACAATGTATGAATAAAATGGTAATTGAGACTCAGCACCAAGGAACTGCTGAAGCCATTTTAAGTGTACTTTGTTTTGAATAATCGGATTGAAAAACTTTGTTTTCTGCGATTTTCCTTTTCCAACAGGTAACGTCTGTGTCCAATATTGTTGTGTTTCTGTTCCAAAAATCCATCCACTGTAATTCTTTGACTCAAATACATAAATACCTGTTTCATGTAAAAGAATAACATCTATTTCTGTAGTCTCTCCGTTCTCTTTTGGCAGATAAACATTAAATAAAAATCTCTTATATCCTTCAAGTGTTTTCAAATATTTGTATGTATAAAATTCTCCTAAACGCCCTTTATCAAACCGAACACTTCCATATGGAATTTTCGTTTGGAGATAATATTCTGTTTTCTCATATTGCTTTTTCTTTATGAAGTAAATCGTAAAAGCAATAATTATTGCAAGTATAAACATTATCATCTTAAACTCCCCCTGTTTTACATTTGTATAATTTTACCACATTTTAAAAATTGTGAAAATCTCTTATTTTCCACGAACTTCATATTTTCAAATTATTTTGTTTATAACCACAACTCCTCTCCTTCTTTACTCTCAAAATCGCTAGTTCATGTTACGTCATTACTACACTCTCTCCTGCCACATCATCCCAAGTCCAACCCGGGCAGATTTTTCTCGAAACCGTGTGGAAAGTGTTCCGTTTCTATTTAGGGAAAATGAACGGAAACACTTGATTTTACTGACTTTCTTCCATGTAACCTTATTATAACGTCCGACCCCCACCCCACCTCCGGATTCGGATACTCTGCATACGCCGGAAGCGGACGGGTTCCTTTTTTCAGAAACGCAATCGCCTTTTCTCCATAGAGATAGGGATCGTTGCCGTCGACGATCCCCCACTGCAATAAAAGAGCGGCGGCTCCAGTGGCAAAGGGAGTGGCAAAGGAGGTGCCAGTGACTTCTGCGTAGGTGCCGCCTGGGGCGGTGGTGAGGATGCGAACGCCGGGGGCGACGAGAACAGGCTTTTCTCGGAGATCACAGGTGCCGCCGCGACCGGAGAAGTCGGCGTAGGTCAGAGTGCGGCTATCGTAAGCTCCGATGGCGGCGATTCGGCGGGCGGTGGAGGGGATTGTCAGGGTTGTGTCGGCAGAGGCGCGCAGGAAACGGGTGCCGCCATTCAGGGCGGCGGAGCTGGGGAGCCAGATGTGATAATGACCATCCCGAATCTCCCCGGCAGCCAGCTCCAGGGTCCAGATTCCCGTGTCCACGTAATCACCCCGGGGCAGCAGCTCCAGATAGATCTCCTGAGACTGACTGTAGGGTGACGGCTCTCCATAATATAGTAGGATTTCCGTCTCTTCCAGCACAAAACGCTGAGCTCCCAGAAGTTTCTGAATAGGCCCCGCCCTTCTTCCACCCGGGCTTATCAGCGTTATGTCAACCTCATCCAGATAGGATTTCCAGATCTGGATGCTAAAGGCGGTCTCGTATTCGCCCACAGCCAACTCTACTGTCTCCGTCGTCCGCTCCTGCAGGATCCCCGCCGCGTGACCGGCTGCGTAGCCCTCATTTCCCGTACCGATACAAATGACCGATTTCCAGACGTTAGCGATGTCAGCGATATAAGTCTCCAGAAGAGAAGTGCCATCGTGGGCGCCGTAGGTATTGCCAATGCTGATATTGACCACCACGGGCAGGCGAAGCTCCAGCGCCTTTCGGATGCAGTAGTCCACCCCCTGCATGAGCTCTGTGGTCCGTGGAAAGCCCTCCTCCCGGGGCATGCCAAGCT
The DNA here is from genome assembly GCF_025567165.1 of Laedolimicola ammoniilytica. NCBI lineage: Bacteria > Bacillati > Bacillota > Clostridia > Lachnospirales > Lachnospiraceae > Laedolimicola > Laedolimicola ammoniilytica. Next base: position 64,820 of record NZ_JAOQKC010000016.1, on the reverse strand, counting down.
TCACGGCCAGGATCGGACTGCGGCTTGCGATTCCCCGATAGCGGCCGCCGCTGGCACGGCCATTGCCTGCCGCGATGCCGAGAACCCTGGTGCCGTGGCCGCTTACGTCCCGGCTTGGTACCAATGCATAACGGGCGCTCTCTGTATCCGCCGCCAGTGCTTCATTGATCTCCTGCTGTGTGTATTCCGTGCCGATGCGGTAACCCTCCGGCGGTCTGCCCGGGATGGTCTGATCCCACAGGGCCAGGATCCGCGTCGTCCCGTCCTCATTTCTAAAATCCGGGTGGGCATAATCCACACCGGAATCCAACAGCGCCACCAGAACGCCGTCTCCATATAAATCATAACGGGCATTCTGGACCGCCGGAATACAGGAGGCTGCTTTTCCCTGATTTACAGAAAAAAACAGCCTCTTTGGTTTTTCGATATATTCGATTTCCGGAACCAGCGCCAGACGCTCTACCAGGGACTCCGGCACTGTCAGGATTGCGTATTCGTTCAGGAGCTCTGTGACAGTCACGCCAAGGGATGAAAGTCCCGTAAGCGATCCGGAATATTTTACGATAAGCTCCCAGATTTTTTCGGTACTGTCGAAACCCACGTTCAGATCTTCGGAGCGGGCCAGCTCCTGGGGAGTGGCGTCCAGAGCCAGGTTTAATACATTTTCCATCGTTGGATTATTCATAGATATACCATATATTTTCATCTTTAAATAAATTATATGTTATGTATCTATAATAATCTACATTTTAAATTTAACTTCATCAAACTCAATACGCCAATAAGCTGATATTATATAACGAAAAACTCATTTCCCCTGTCGCAGCACCTCCAGCGCCATCTTCAGCTCCGGCACGCTCACCTGACCCGGGGCAGAAGCTACGCCGGCGGATCCGAAGGTCATAGCGGAACCAAAGACTTCTCCGGCCAAGCGGCTCACTGCGCCTTTTGCTCCCATGGACATGGTTACCACGGGCTGCTTTGCATATTTTTCGCTCATCTCTAAAGTGGCGGACAGAAGGGTCAGCACGTCGGCGGCATCCTGGGGCATGACGGCCAGCTTCAGAAGATCCGCCCCGCAGTCCTGCATCCGGATTAGCCGGGCAAGGATCTCCTCTTTTGCCGGAGTCTTTTCAAAGTCATGGCTGGAGGCAATCACCTTTACCCCCTGCGCCTTTGCCTCTTTGCAGATATCCCGAAGCAGCTTCTCTCCCCGGAACAGCTCCACGTCGATGAGATCTGCCTGTCCGGACATAAGGACCGTCCTTAAAAATGCCGCATAGTCCTCCGGGCTAACACTCTGCTCGCCGCCCTCCTCTCTGGTCCGGAAGGTCACCAGAAGCGGCAGCTCGCCCAGCTCTTCACGCAGCCACGCCAGCGTAGTTTCCAGTTTTTCCCTGTCAAATACTTCCTCATACCAGTCGGCCCGCCATTCCGCCAGATCCGGCTTCGCCGCTTTCAGCTCTGCCGTCCGCAGCGCAATCTCTTCTCTGGTGCGGCCCGTTATCGGAACGCAGATCTTCGGTCTTCCTTCTCCAAAAACAAGTTTTCTTATTTTCACTTGATTCATCTATTTTTCTCCTGATTCCGTTTGCTTTTTGCACCATTTTACCATATAATAGAACTATTGGACAGCGGATTTCTCAGAAATCTGTCTGTAATCTGAATTTTATATGAAACGAGGTATTGGGAAATGGAAGAAAAAACAACAATGGACGATTTCAAGGAAGAGCTGGAGGCTTCCTTCCAGGATACACAGGAGAATGATGTGGCTGACATCACAGATCCGGCATGGCAGACTCTGGTACAGTATCTGGAGGACAAGACCGTTCTCACCGTAAAAATCGGCGGCATTGTCAAGTCCGGCGTAGTCGCTTACGTAGAAGGAATCCGCGGCTTTATCCCGGCTTCCAAGCTTTCTCTGGGCTATGTGGAGAACCTGGAGGACTGGCTGAATAAGAAGATCCAGGTACAGGTTATCACTGCGGATCCGGAGAACCAGAAGCTGGTTCTCTCCGCAAGAGAGCTGCTTCGCGAGAAGGCTGCCGAGGAGCGTCGGTCAAAGCTGGCCAGCGTACAGGTCGGTCTGGTAACGGAAGGAAAGGTCGAGAGCATTCAGCCCTATGGCGCATTCATCGATCTGGGCGACGGTCTCTCCGGACTGGTACATGTATCCCAGATTTCTGAAAAGCGTATCAAGAGCCCGGACGTAGTCCTGAAGGTCGGCGACACCGTAAAGGTAAAGGTTATCGCTATCAAGGACGGCAAGCTGTCCCTGAGCATGAAGGCGCTGAACGAAGCCGCTGCGGAAGATCTTCCGGAAGAAAAAATCGAAATTCCGAAGGCGGAGGAGCTGACTACGACGCTTGGAGATCTGTTCAAAAATATTAAGCTGTAATAAGAATCCTGCGCCGAGTGCGCTTCTTTGGCAAACTCTGTTTGCTTCTATATCATAGGGAATTCTAACAGAACTTCCTATGACATAAAAAATCCCGATAGCGTTTGGCTACCGGGATTTTTTTACAGATTTCTTATCTTCCTACGGAATCAAACTCGTCACAAATCTCCTTGGACGGAGCCGCTGTCAGCAGAGAAACAATGATAATTGCCAGTGCGGATACAATGAACGCCGGAAGCAGCTCATAGATGTTCCAGACACCGCCCATGGGACGAACCAGATACTTCCATACGAATACCATCACGCCGCCTGCGATCATGCCGGCCAGAGCGCCCTGCATATTGGTACGCTTCCAGAACAGTGCAAAGAGAACCAGCGGTCCGAAGGCTGCGCCGAAGCCTGCCCATGCAAAGGATACGATATAGAATACGGAGCTGTCCGGATTCCATGCCAGGAAAATCGCCACAACGGCAATGCCAATTACGGTCAGACGCGCTGCCATCATGGAAGCCTTTGCGCTCATCTTAATCTTCAGAAAATCCTGCAGCAAGTTCTGGGATACGCCGGAAGCTGCCGTCAGAAGCTGAGAGTCTGCCGTAGACATGGTGCAGGCCAGGATACCGGCCAGAACCACGCCTGCAATCAGGGAGAGCAGGAAATTATGCTGTCCCAGCAGATGGGCGAAACGGATAATGACGGTCTCGGACTCCGCGCTGGTCGCAAAGGTCGGAATCGCCCCCTGTACAGAAGCCGCACAGCCAATCACACCGATCAGGATAGCCACTGCCATGGAAATTACAACCCAGATACTGGCAATCCGACGGGAAAGTGTCAGTTTATTCTCGTCTTCGATAGCCATAAAACGAAGCAGGATATGGGGCATTCCGAAATACCCCAGTCCCCACGCCATGGTAGATATAATCGTCAGCAGGCTGTAGGGGCTAGCCGTATTGGTGGCACCATCATGCATCTGCGTCATAGAAAGATATCCGGCCAGTGAGTTCGCATTTGCCATAACCGCGTCCCAGCCGCCTGCCAGATGGATTCCGTAAAATACGATAACTACCAAAGAAATACTCATAACAATACTCTGAATCAGGTCTGTAGTAGATACGGCCATAAAACCGCCCATGACGGTGTAACCTACGATTACTACTGCTCCGACAATCATCGCCACATGATACTCGACTCCGAAGAGACTGGAGAACAGTGTTCCGATCGCCTTAAAGCCAGACGCCGTATAGGGAATAAAGAAAATCAGAATCACAATCGCCGCGATACACATCAGAATGTTCTTCTCGTCCCGGAAACGTCTGGAAAAGAAATCCGGAATGGTAATGGCGTTGCATTTTACAGAATAGCGGCGCAGACGCTTCGCCACGATAAGCCAGTTCAGATAGGTTCCCAGGCCCAGGCCGATAGCGGTCCAGCCTGCGTCAGAGATACCGGTCAGATAAGCGACGCCCGGCAATCCCATCAGGAGCCAGCTGCTCATGTCGGAGGCCTCCGCGCTCATTGCCGTTACCAGCGGTCCCAGCTTACGGCCGCCCAGATAAAATTCATCTGTGGAATCTCCGCTGCCTTTCTTACTGAAATAGAATCCCACATAGACCATCGCTGCCAGATAAATCACGATCGCCGCGAGAATTCCCACTTGTCCTGCCATAGTTACTTCCTCCTCATACCTTTACAATCGCGGGATCCGTTCAGGCGTCTCCCGCACATGAGGCTTATTATAACACAGGGGAAAGTAGACCACAATACAGAATATTGTATAGAACGAATGCTGTACTTTTATATTAAAAAATCAATATTTTTCTTTTATTTACAACATTTTTAAACTAGACGGTATTTTAGAAGATATGAAATACAAAAAATAAATTTTCTACTTTTGAGGCAGAAAGCTGCTCAGGAATACCGGCAGCACACGTCCGCTATACTCCACCAGGGAATACTCCCCGGCGCAGAGGCACCAGTCGTACAAAAGCGCCCGCTCGCAGAGCGCGTAGAGCTTCACCATCTCGCTGACGCTGGATGTGCGGCTCAGCTGCCCATCCTCCCGGCCCTTGGCAATGATTTTCCGCAGCAGCTTATAGTATATGCGATTGTGATCCAGCAGATGCTTTTCCCCGCTGGTGGTCAGCTGGGTCGAATAAAGCCGCGCCAGCAGATCCAGGGAAATGCTGTCCTCGATCATCTTAAACAGCTCCTGATTCAGAAACAACAGCTGCTCCATCGCTGTCATCTCCGGCGTCAATTCCTCCATCAGCTCCTCATACTTCTCATCGAAAAGAGAACTTAAGGTAGAGAGAAGCGCGTCCTTGCCGTCGAAATAGTGATAGAAGGATCCCTTGGAGGTGCCGGAGAGGGCGATGATCTCTTCCACCGTCGTGTCCTCATAGCCCTGCTCGTAAAAAAGCTTCCAGGCTGCGCTGACAATTTTTCCTCTTGTATTTCTCGCGTTTTTCTTCGCCATTCTCTTCTCCCTGTCTGCGCCCGTTTCCCGGGCTTATTCATTCTATTATCTATAGCTTTTACGTTCCTGAATTCATTTCAGACTCCATAGATTCAGCAACATATCTTTTCTATTACGTCTTTCAGCCGCCACCGCTCCTCCGACGTCAAAAAGGCCGCGTCCGCTGCGTTGAGAAGCAATTTTTTCCGTTCTTCTGCCGTCATTCCCAGTTTCCGGGACAGCAGGCCGAATTCCTTCTCTATGGTTGTATCCGACACCGTCATATTGTCTGTATTGACTGTCACGCACAGACCCTGCCGCAGAAACTCCAGAACCGGATGCCGCGAAAGAGAGGGAACCGCCTTCGTCTGCACATTGCTGCTGGGACACATTTCCAGTGGAATCCGCTGGTCCCGCAGCCGCTCCAGAAGCTCCGGCTTCTCCGCTGCCCGCACGCCGTGTCCGATCCGGCTGGCCCCGAAGTCCAGCGCTGCTTCGATACTCTCCGGCCCGTCGGCCTCTCCCGCATGAATCGTAAAGGGCACTCCAAGCTCCCTCGCAAGCCCGAACACGTCCGCGAAATCCGCCGTAGGATACAGAGCCTCCGCCCCGGCCAGATCTACCGCCGCCACGCCCCGGCCCAGAAAGGCCGCCGCCGTCCGAACGGTCAGCAGATTTTCCTCATGATTGTCCGCCCCACGCATACAGCACAGAATCAGCTTACACCGGAAAAAGGAACCCGCCAGCGCCTCCTGCATACCCAGAAGGGCAGCCTGTACCACCCGTTCCTGGGACAACCCCTTTTTCGTATGAAGCTGGGGCGCAAACCGGATTTCCGCATAAAGCATTCCCTGCTCCTTCAGAGAGCTGACCAGGATATACATAGCCTTCCGGACAGCCTCCCTGGTCTGCAGCACCTTAAGAGGCAGATCAAACTTCTCCAGATATTCATTCAGGCTCTTGCAGTTCTCCGGAGCTGTCAGAAATAATTTTAATTCGTCCGGCTCTTTCGCCGGAAGCAGGATTCCCTGCTCCTGCGCAAGCTCCAGTACGGTGCGCGGAAGCAGGGAACCATCAAAATGCAAATGCAAATCTATCATAGGAAATCCTCTTATTTTTAACAGTCCAGCATGGTCTTGCCCTTGCCGCAGACACGCTCAAAGTCACTGCGGAATACATTCAGGGCCGCTGTTACGGAATCATTTTTAATCAGCAGATCCAGTACGTCCGGGGAAATGGTAGTCGCGCCGATTCCATACTCGCACAGGGTGATGACCTGGCGGGAATTCTTAAAGCTGGCTGCCAGCACCTCCGTCTTGAAGCCGTAGTTGCGGAACATATCGTGGATCTCCTTGGCGGTACGCACGCCGTCGGATCCCAGGTTATCAATACGGTTGATGTAGGGCGCCACATAAAGCGCGCCGGATTTGGCCGCCAGGAACGCCTGCATCTGGGTATAAATCGCTGTGGCTGTCACATGGATACCTGCCGCCGCCAGAATCCGGATAGCCTTCAATCCCTCCTTGGTGGTCGGGATCTTAATATAGGTATCGTCTCCCAGCTCCTTGCGGATCTTGTAGGCTTCCTCCACCATACCCTCGGCCTTGTCGTTTAAGACCTGTACATGGAGCTCTCCTTCCTCGATAAAATCACGGATCTCCTTCAGTACCTCGTAGGGCGGGCGCTTTTCCTTGGCCAGAATGGTCGGGTTACAGGTTACGCCGTCCATGGGAAAATACTCATACATGGAACGAATGTCATCAATGTTCGCGTTATCAATAATCAGTTTCATAGGATTCCTCTCCTTTTCCAACGGGCCTGCCATCCGTAAGGGCCGGTTTTGTTTTGGAATGTTGTGTTTTTGTTATGTTTTTTGTTGTATTTTTGTTGTATTTTGTTATATTCTGTTATATCCTATTATACTAGAATCCGCTCAAAATACAATGCATAATATGTCTAAAATTTAACATATATCTGTCCTGATTCTGTACTTTTTGCGTAACGGTTCCGTACCGTCATCTAAGAACTTGCCACCGAAAAATCCTTACAGCTGCTTTGTAACCGTTACACTGCAAATTCTATGAAAACCGACTTTGCTAATGGAATTTACTGATTTACTTTTTCCCGCAGTTCCTGCACCAGGAACAGCACCGCCAGCGCCTCAAAGGCAATCATAATCGGATAAGCCCCCGACAGATACCAGTACAGAATCGCGTTCCAGCCGGAGATCTCCGAATAAGAGATTCCCCCCAGTAGCACGAAATAGCTGGCCAACAGTGCAGAAAGCGTAAGCCATACGGACAAATCCCGTCCGTCCTCATCCTTCACCTTCTGCAGGCGGCGCTTCAACATCCGCACGCAGAGCGCCACATAAGCCAAAGCTCCTGCCGCTGCCGCCACGGCTCCGGTAACATGGTACACCTGACGGATTCCATTTAAAAGGACGCCCTTATAATTGATCTTTGCCAGGAAACCATGCCGCTCCGGCACATCCCAGTACCAGTCCAGATTCAGGCAGGAAGCCCCGCTCTCCACCCGGGTCAGATCCTCCGAAAGCTCGTAGGAATCCAGAAGCGTTCCATTCCGGTAGGCCTTCAGATAGACCGTCTGCGGTTTATCCTTCACCGACAGCTTCAGGGAGAAGCGACATTTTTCACTGCCGGGTGCTTCAATCCCCTGTCCCGCCAGATAAGCCGCGATATCATCGCTCTCGGTAAATTCCGCCGTGCCAAGCACCGTACCGTCCGTTGCTTCCGCCTGCAGGGTCACGCCCTCCATGCCTTCATAGGAAGCATACCAGCCTGCCATTTCCACCAGATCTGACTCATACCAGACAGCCTTGTCTCCGGTCATCCGCTCAAACAGCGGAATTCCGCCATTTTCATCGGGCTCGCTGTAGAGATACACCAGGGTCTCCATTTCGTCATAAGTAGTAGTATAAGCAATCGCCTTGCCTAACGCGCCGAACAGATCTCCGAGATATCCTTCCCGCCAGGGGGACATATAGGTGGATGGCATGGTCGCCTGCCGTGTGAGGCGTCCCTCGTCCATGGCCGCCTCCAGCTCGTCCCGAATCTGCAGACACACCTGATTGACCGTCCCGCCGTCCGTATAATAACCGGCCTGCGCGAGGGCTGTCCGAAAGATCCAGAAGACCCAGCCGTCCCGTACTTCCCAGTCCTTCTCATTTTCCCCGGAACCTGCCCAGTAGAGTCGGCTGCTCTGGATATAGGGTTCCAGCTTCTCCAAGGTCGGGCACTCGTCGCACATCCGCGCGATTTTCTCCCGGGTCATGGTCACGCCCGGAATATCCTCCTCCGGCTTCACCGCCATCATACTCTTATACATTTCCGCAAAGCCGCCCTTTTGCAACTCGTTGGTCAGACGAATGTTATAATGATTATCATTTTCCTGGGCAATCAGCTGTCCTGCGCCCCAGACGCTGAGGAAGGGCAAAAGCACCAGCACTGCCTTTCCCACATATTCGCGCCTGTGCTCCTTCTTCCATGAAAAGAACATAGTTCCCAGGTAAACCAGCAGGAACACCAGCAGGAAGGGCTCCACCCAAATGGCGTCCTCCCGGGTATAAAAGAACGTGACCATGCCCACTGCGGCGGTCAGAAGCCACAGAATCTGCTTCTTCACCGGTTCTTTGCGTCTGAGCCACAGGGCCAGCAGGCCACCGAAGATCAGCAGTACCTGAATATAGGAAATGCTGTTGCGGTACACGCGCTGGAACGCCTGCACCGAATAGGACACCGGGTTCCACAGAAGCACCAGATAAAGCGTAAAGCAAGCCCAGTACTTCTTCAAAAGGGGCCGCAGGGCATACACGAAAATCATACAGCTTACCGTATACAGAAGCGCCGACACACTTAAATAGGACAGGCGCAGGAAATTCAGCACCGCCAGATAGAGCGGGAAAAACATACCCTTGGTCAGGGTCAGATCGTTATATTCGCCCAGCCACTGGCCGCTCCGCAGGGCATCCGCCATATGTACCATGATCCAGTCGTCGTGGATGCCTTTGGGCACCGCCATGATCGGCAGGTTGTAGACCAGGAATTCCTTCAACACCCCGAACAGCACCATGGCCAGGAAAAAGGAAACTTCTTTTCTCCGGATTGACTGGTTTTTCCAGAATTTCATGAATATTTCTCCTTCCCCTTCAGATTATCCGGGCCAAAGCTCAATGGAAGCAGCTCTTTTAATAAATACACCTGCTTCTCCCCGGTTCCGGCTCCCAGGATAATCCGAAATTCTTCCGGATCGCAGAATTCCCGCATGACCTGGCGGCAGACGCCGCAGGGCGCGGTCAGGGCCGGCTCTCCGCCCTCCGGGCCGCCCGCGATGGCGATGGCCTGAAAGTCCCGCTTGCCCTCACTGACCGCCTTGTAGATAGCCGTGCGCTCGGCGCAGATGCCCGGCGTAAAGGCAGCATTTTCGATATTACAGCCGGTGTAAATGCTGCCGTCGGCGCAGAGCAGAGCCGCCCCTACCCGGAAATGGGAATAGGGACTGTAAGATCCTTCTCTGGCCGCCAGAGCCAGCTCCATTAATTTCTCATCACTCATCTGTATCTCCTCATTTACCGGTCGAGAATCATCTGATCATAATCCAGGAAGGTGAAGCCCAGACGCTCGTAGAGACGCACAGCCTTCTCATTGCTGCGGGTAACCTCCAGACGGAAGCGGCGCACCTCCGGCTTTGCTTTCATAATTTCATCAAAGAAGCGGGTGCCGTAGCCCTTTCCCCTAGTCTCCTCCTTCAGGTAAAGTTCCTCAAACATCAGGCAGCGGCCGCCCACCTCGCAGGCATAGTATTCGGTAATATAGGCAAAGCCCACGGTCTTTCCATCCTCGGTCAGCACAAAGCCCTCCAGAATCGGATCATCGCTCACTGCGTCCGCAAAGGTCTGCTCCAGCCGCTCCTCAGGAACCGGATGGCAGACTGCGTCGCTGTGATAAAACTCCTCCACCATCGCCAGCACTTCATCGTGCATCTCTTTTGTCATTTTTTTCAGTGCAAACATGGTAATTCTTCTCCTTATTACGCATTGGTACTTACAGTGTACCTTGAATCCGGCTTTCCGTCAACCACGCCGTCCGGACGCTTTAGCGCTTTAGCGTTCCTGGATCTGATAGACCAGTCCTGCCTCCTCCATCAGATCCATGTAGGGACGGGAGGGGAAGTACTCCGGCGAGAATACGCCGGCCTCCTTCCAAATTCCCCGGCCCATAAGCTCGATGGCCAGAGCCGCCCCGAAACCGGTCTGGGCCACCACTGCCTGCAGTCCGAAGTCCCGCAGCGCCTCCTGATTGTCAAAGGGCTGATAGATAAAATATTCCTTCCTCTCTCCGTCCTTGATACCGATACAATCCACGCCCACGCACATACCGCCTGTCATGTCCTCTCCGATATCCTTGGGCTGGGGCGCGCAGGCCGCTACCACGTCCCGGGGCACTACCTTCACATCTCCCACTTGAACCGGATGGATATTCCGGAGTCCCAGCTTATCCAGAACCTTCAGGGCGTTCAGCAGGTTATCGTCCAGGGCAATCTTGAAGCTGGCCTTCTGCAATCCATATTTTTCCAAATATCGCGGCATGGTAACTACCTCCTCGTGCTCCACCTTTACCAGATGGTTGACGCCGAAGGGATCCGGCATCCGGAAATCTTCCTCTCCCGCAAAGGCGTCCTCGATGAGGAAGCCGCCCTCCCGGCTCCATTCCGCGTTGGGATTCATCACCTCGTCCAATACCGTCCATACATTGAAGCCAAAAATGATCTCGTCCTTCTCGCTCTCCGGCGGCGTCAGATTGCCGCCGTCCTTCACATGCACCTCCAGCAGCTCATCAAATAAGTATTCTGCCGCATATTTGGCAAATACATTTACCACGCCCGGATCGATGCCCAGACAGATACAGGCCATCTGTCCTTTTTCCTTCCAGGCCTCATGCCGGTCAAAATTATATTTGGTCATGGGCTCCAGGTAAGCCCCCTCAAAGCCCTTTCCGAATTCCGGGTGATCCTTTGGCACCGACCAGGTTCCCATGCTGGCATAATCGGCTCCCGCCTCAAAGGCCGCGTCAAATATAAAATTGCTCACAAAGGGAGAGGCCGCGTCCATCACGAAATCAATCCGGTGCTCCCGCATAAGCGCCGTCAGCGCCTCCCGGTCTCTGGCGTCCACCTGCGCCGTCTCATACTGCGTTCCTTCCCGGAATTTCCGCTCCTGCTCCAGATGGCTCTTTACCTCATCCGCCCGCTTTAAATCAAAATCCGCCAGCAGCACATAGGAAAGCCACTCTCCCTTGGGATCCCGCTTTTCCAGCATTTTTAAAATACATTCTCCTACGGCGCCTGCGCCTGTCAGCATCATTCTCATATCTTTTCTCCTTTTCCATAAAAAATAGAGAGACTGATGCCTGTACATCAATCTCTCTGTCCTTTTACCAGTTGGTTATCTCCACGTAGGCGGCGATTGCTCGCTCTCTCCAGAGTTCCGTCGGATAACCTTCCTTTTGCCTGCCAGTTTCCACTGCGGAATGATGAATTCCCACAGTTTGCTTCTTCGGCGCCCCTTTTGCTTTATTCAGCCGGAGTCTCTAGAGTTATCCTCTGCCGGATCTATGAATTTGAACCAAGTATACCAGTCCCAGCTCCTTCATGCAAGCTTTTTTACTCAATTACCGGAAATATCCTACTTGAAACTTATACTGCGCTATTACTTATGCTATTACTTATTGTCCTATATCCTGTGCTTCTCCGCTGACTGCCAGGTGAAACCGCATATATTCAAAATGGGAATATCCACTGATAATAATAAATTCCATATCCGGGTTTTGGATGCGCGCCCGTTTCAAAAGCTCCATTCCATCATATCCGGGCATCCGGATATCCGTCAGCACCAGATCCGGTGTTCCGCTTCTATCATCTGAAGAGCTCCAATTCCATTTGATGCGGTTCCCACCGATTTCATTTCCAGTTCTTCCCAGTGAATCAGCTTGCAAATCAACTGACATGCCTTTTCCTCATCATCTGCTACTAATACACGGAGCATGCATTTTCTCCTATTCCGTTTTTTGTATTCTTCATTATATACACCCCGTTAAAAATAGCAAGCTGGCTGCGTCTTACCTGGATTTGTTCAGTTCTTTCTTCTTTTTTGTCATCAGCCCGCCGATCCGTCCGGTCTCCTTGGATGACAGGGCCTTCCAGCCGTCCGCCAGGACCTTGTCGAGAAGTCCCAGCTCCTCGGCGATCTCGTATTTCAGCTGTTCTTCCGGCTCCAGGTGCTTCAGATCCGGCTTTTTCTTTTTTGACATAAAAAGACCATACCCCTTTCTGATTATTCTAAAAAGAGTATGGCCATTTTTTCATAGCTTATGCGATATTACGCGCCTTTTCTTCCGCAGCACTGCTTATACTTCTTTCCGCTTCCGCAGGGGCAGGGATCGTTCGGATAGACCTTGGCGCTCTCGCGCTTCTTGGGCGCTGCTGCCAGTGTGGTGTCCTTATTGGTGCCCGTTACCTTGGCTACCTGCTCACGCTCGGCCTTCTCCTCCACGCGTACATGAAGCAGAATCCGGACGGTCTCTTCCTGGATGCTGGCCGTCATGGCGGAGAACATCTCATAGCCGCTGAGCTTATACTCTACCAGCGGATCACGCTGAGCAAAAGCCTGCAGACCGATGCCCTGACGAAGCTGCTCCATATCGTCGATGTGATCCATCCACTTGCGGTCGATGACCTTCAGAAGGAATACACGCTCCAGTTCACGAAGCATCTCCGGATTCGGGAACTCCGCCTCCTTCAGCTCGTAGAGCTTCACAGCCTCTTCCTTCAGCATATGCTTCAGCTCTGCCTTATTCTTCTTATCGGCGATACGCTCCGGCGTAATCGTCTGAAGCGGAATCGTGCGAAGCAGGGACTCATTCAGTCCCAGAAGATCCCACTCGGATTTATCCTGGTCGTCGCCAATCAGGCTGTCTACCACATTTTCCACGGTATCAGTGAGCATCTTGTAGATGGCGTCGCGCATGCTCTCGCCGTTCAGTACCCGGCGGCGCTCCGCGTAAATGATCTCACGCTGCTCATTCATAACCTGGTCGTACTCCAGCAAGTTCTTACGGATACCGAAGTTATTGCTCTCAATCTTCTTCTGGGCTTTCTCGATGGCATCAGAAAGCATCTTGTGCTCGATCTGCTCATTTTCCGGCACGCCCAGGGCGTTGAACACGCTCATGAGACGCTCGGATCCGAAGAGACGCATCAGATCGTCCTCCAGGGAAATGTAGAAGCGGGATTCTCCCGGATCTCCCTGACGGCCGGAACGTCCGCGCAGCTGGTTATCGATACGACGGGACTCATGGCGCTCGGTACCGATGATTTTCAGTCCTCCTGCTGCTCTCGCGTCATCATCCAGCTTGATATCGGTACCACGGCCTGCCATGTTCGTGGCGATGGTAACCGCGCCGTGCTGACCGGCCAGGGCTACGATCTCAGCCTCGCGCTCATGGAACTTGGCGTTCAGGACTTCATGCTGGATCCCCTTTTTGCGGAGCAGTCCGCTTAAGTACTCGGATGTCTCGATGGTAATGGTACCCACCAGAACCGGCTGTCCCTTGGCGTGGGCCCGCTCGATTTCCTCTACCACCGCATGGAACTTCTCTTTCTTGGTCTTATATACCGCATCATCCAAGTCTTTTCGGATAACCGGACGGTTGGTCGGGATCTCGATAACGTCCATACCGTAGATCTCGCGGAACTCCTTCTCCTCAGTGAGGGCGGTACCGGTCATACCGGCCTTCTTATTGTATTTATTGAAGAAGTTCTGGAACGTAATATTGGCCAGAGTCTTGCTCTCTCTCTTGACCTTCACATGCTCCTTTGCCTCAATGGCCTGATGGAGTCCGTCGGAATAGCGGCGGCCCGGCATGATACGTCCGGTAAACTCATCGACAATCAATACCTGATCATCCTTCACCACGTAATCCTGATCGCGGAACATCAGATAGTTGGCGCGAAGGGCCAGAATCATATTGTGCTGAATCTCCAGGTTCTCCGGGTCAGCCAGGTTCTCGATGTGGAAATAATCCTCCACACGCTTCACGCCGTCGGCGGTCAGATTGACAATCTTATCCTTCTCATTGACGATAAACTCACCGGTCTCCTCGATCTCCTCGCCCATGATGGCGTTCATCTTGCTGAACTCTCCGCTGGCCTCGCCACGCTTCATGGTCTTCGCTAGCGCGTCGCAGATCTCGTAAAGCTTTGTGGACTTGCCGCTCTGTCCGGAGATAATCAACGGGGTACGGGCCTCGTCGATGAGGATGGAGTCAATCTCATCGATAATGGCGTAATGCAGGTCTCTCTGTACCAGCTGTTCCTTGTAAATGACCATGTTGTCACGCAGATAGTCGAAACCAAGCTCGTTATTGGTTACATAGGTAATGTCACAGTTATAAGCGGCACGGCGCTCGTCACCCGTGCTGCTGTTCAGTACCACGCCCACGGTCAGACCCAGAGCCTCATGAACCTTGCCCATCCACTCGGCATCACGGTGTGCCAGATAGTCGTTGACCGTGACAATGTGGACACCCTTGCCTTCCAGTGCGTTCAGGTATGCCGGGAGAGTAGACACCAGGGTCTTACCTTCACCAGTCTTCATCTCGGCGATACGTCCCTGATGGAGGATAATACCACCGATGAGCTGTACCCGATAATGCTCCATGCCAAGCACTCGTTTCGCAGCCTCGCGGACTGCCGCGAAAGCCTCTACCAGTAAATCATCCAGGGTCTCGCCATCCGCCAGACGCTGTCTGAATTCTTTTGTCTTGCCTTTCAGTTCCTCGTCAGACAGCTTCTGCATCTCCGGGCGGAGTGCTTCGATCTTGTCTACCAGCGGATAAATCAGCTTTAATTCACGCTCGCTGTGAGTACCAAACATTTTTGTAAATAAATTCATCTGCTAACTCCAATCTTAAGTTTCTGATATTTCAGACAATACTCTGTTTATCATTTTAACACTACACGGCAGAATATTCAAGAAGTTTCGCCGCCAGCCAAAAAGGGGCTGCGCCTGCGCGCAGCCCCTGAAAAATCCTGTTTTAATGTTCCGGCTCAATGAGTCCGTAGGTATTGCCCTTTCTCTTGTAAACCACGTTGATCTGCTCGGTCTCCGCATTTACAAATACATAGAAGCTGTGGCCCAGCATCTCCATCTGCACGCATGCGTCCTCGGGATACATGGGCTTCATGTCGAACTGCTTGGTACGGATGATGCGAACCTCCTCATCCTCTGCCTCTTTGTCGATAAACTCCTGACGGAAGCTTCCGGCTCCCTGCTCGCGCTGTACGATCTTGTTCTTGTACTTGCGGAGCTGACGCTCGATAACTTCCTCCACCAGATCGATAGATACGTACATATCGTTGCTTACCTGCTCGGAACGAATGACGGTTCCCTTTACAGGAATGGTTACCTCAATCTTCTGTCTTTCTTTCTCGACACTTAAAGTAACATGTACTTCCGTGTCCGGAGTAAAATAGCGCTCTAACTTTCCGAGCTTGTCCGTGATCGCTGTACGGAGCCCCTCTGTCACATCGATATTTTTGCCGCTGATTACATAACGCATAAAATCAACTCCTTTACGGGTATTTCGAGATCTCTCTCTAACGCAAGTATACCACATTTCGGTACGGGATACAACCGCCAAAAAGATCTAAAGCGCTTCCGATGGTCACGTCCAGGCGGCCCTTTCCGAGGGTGCGAAGCGCCTCCACATCCTCCAGGCTGCCCACGCCGCCCGCATAGGTTACGGGAATTCCGGCCCAGTCGCCGAGCATGGCTGCCAGTTCTTTTTCGATCCCTGAAGCTTTGCCCTCCACGTCCACGGCGTGGATTAAAAATTCGCTGCATTTCCCGGACAATTCATCCAGAAGGGCGGGCGTCACCCGGACGTCTGTAAATTTCTGCCAGCGGTCGGTGACGATGTAGTACGCGCCGCCCTTTTTGCGGCAGCTCAAGTCCAGCACCAGGCGGTCGCGGCCCACAGCTGCAAGCATTTTTCCCAGATTCTCATACTGGATCCGGCCGTTTTTGAAGACATAAGAGGTCACGATGACCTGGCTGGCTCCGGCGTCCAGATATTCCGCCGCGTTTTCCGGATGGATGCCGCCGCCGATCTGAAGGCCCCCCGGGTAGGCCTTTAAGGCTTTCAACGCCTGCGCTTTCGTGGCCTCATAATAAGGAGAATCCGCGCCGTTCAGCAGAATCACATGGCCTCCTTTCAGGCCGTCTTCCTGATAAAGCTTCGCGTACCAGGCCGCATCCTGCTCCGACACAAAATTTTCCCTGGCGAAATCATTTTTATCAGTCAGGCTGCCTCCCACGATCTGCTTGACCTGGCCATTGTGGATATCGATACATGGACGAAAACGCATAAATTTCTTTCCCCGCTTTCCAATCATTTTCCCTATTATAATAGAATTGTTTTTCTTTTGTAAAGCGAAAATACCGGTATTCAGAGAGTTGTTATTCATTCCCTGAATGCCGGTACTTTTTAATCTGTTCTAATTCAGCTCCGCGATTCTGGACACGCCTACATAGATCTCCGAAATCTTATACCAGGTCCGATAATCCACCACCCCGGTCTGGGGCAATCCAAAGATAGACTGAAACGTCCGCACGCTCTCCGCCGTGGCCGGGCCGTAGATACCATCCTCGGAGACGGTCGGAATCGCCGGATAGTTCCGCGCAATCCGGTTTAACTGCTCCTGTAGCTGCAGTACCTTCTGCCCGGAAGCTCCCTCCGTCAGCTCGTAGCCGGGCCAGGAATACGGCACGCCAGAGATCTCCTCCGCTGTATTGATATACATGGACTCCCCGTAATAATTCCGCAGAATCTCAATGGCCATATAGCCCTGCTCGCCCAGAGACTGACTTCCCCACTGACTCATCCAGTTGGGACAGTTCACCCGTCGGCCATCGCAGTATTGGGTCAGGATGGGCTGCTTCACATTGGGCCGGGACAGATAGTCCGCGAAGAGCTCATCAACGATCAGAGAGATGTTTTCAAAAATGTTTCGGTTATGGATCCATTTGTGGTCGAATGCTGTGGACGAGGTAATCGTAAAGTCGTAGCCCTTGTTTCTATACCACTCGGTATACACCCGGTTAAGCGTAAAGGACATAATTGCCAGCACATTGGCGCGGATGGCCGCGTCGGTCCAGGTGGCGTAGATTTCGCTGCAGGCCACATTTTTGATGTAATCCCGGTAGCGGACCCAGTAGTCTGACGCGGAGCTGTCCGAGGGCGCGCCGTCATGGACGATGACGTACTCCGGCACCACCACACGGCTCAGGACAATCTCCCCGCTCTCGCCCACCGGCTTAATCTCCGCCTCCGCGATCTTCGGCGGATAATTCCCGAACAGGGTATGAGCTCCGATGACATAGCGCTCATACTCTTCTCCCTGCCGGGGCTGCATCCGAATCTCCTGAATGGCCGTCACCTCCGGCAGAATCTCAGTTCCTGCGATCTCCACCGGCTCATACCCCGGTGCGGTCACCGACAGGGTATATTCCGAGTAGGGCTGGGGCTCGCTTGGCTCCACACTGTACTCCAGCGGCGGCGCGGCCAGCTCCACCTCATCGGTCTGCCCGGAACTGTTGGTCGTCAGCTCCTCCATGGTCTGATCCGGCTCTCCGGTATAAGAGATAGCCACCTTCGCCCCCGGAATCGGATGCGCGCCTAGGGCGGAAGTAATATGAATCTGCAGCTTCCCGTAGTCCGGCAGGTCGGACTGCATGGCTTTTACTCTAAAATTTTGCATAATGGTTTCCTGTATGAATTTTTTCTATAATATATGCAAAGAAATGTAAAAAAAGCCATAATGAAACTATTTTCTCATCATGGCTTTTCGCGATTCTACTTTAATACCCAATAATCTTTTGAAACCAACTGAAAATCATCTAAGATGGCTTTTGCTTTTTCCGGATCAATAACTGTTCTGTTTAACGTCAGAGCTTCCAGCGCCTTTTTATAGTCCTGCTCAATAAACGCGTCTACCGTCAAGCTCTCATATGCGTATTGATTTTCCATCAGGCCTTTGTAAAACATGTCGATGTTTCCAAAGTAATAACCTTCTGCTCCATTTTTCCCGATTGTTCCTGCAACTTCTACAATTGCGTCCTTTTCAAAATTAGGAATAATGCCGTTATTTTTTACCAGAACAATAAACTCATTATGGAGATCGTATGCTATGGATTCCGCCACTTCTACCATCAGTTTACCAAAGACCCCATTGGTAAGCATGGTAATTCCGTCCATTGTATCTCGTCCGACGGCCTGTCCGCAAACCTCAAATACTTCTTTCTCTCGACTGTCCCGCGCTTCATCCACTCTGGTATACTGTGGATTACTTTCCTGCACAATTTCATCCGGGAAGAAATAATACTGTAAATATGTGGTCGGAATGTACTCATCAAAGTACTGCATATACTTGTTAACTCTTACATATGTATCCAGCCAGGATTTTGATCTCTGCTCCGCATTAAATGGCTTAAAATCATGATTTTTCAGATAATCCCGCAACTGATCAAAATAATTATTTCCTGCTGTATCAAATAAATCTGTAAACCAGCCAAAATGATTCAATCCAAAATATCTTGCCCTTAATGTTTCCTGCGGAATCCCCAGGATTTTTGCAAAAGACTTCATCAGAGAAAATGGCTGATCACATAAATTTAAAATTCGTTTATCATCCGGAAATAACCGATCCAATCCAAGCGCTACAATAGCTGCCGGATTTGTATAATTCAGAATCCAGGTATCTTTCGAATAAGAACGAACCTTTTCCACCATTTCCTTCATGGCTCCCAGAGAGCGCATCCCGTAGGAAAATCCTCCCGGTCCGCAGGTTTCCTGTCCTACCAGTCCGTATTTTAAAGGCATTTTTTCATCATAGCTTCTCATTTTGCCTTTTCCGACCCTCATCTGACAAAACACAAAGTCGGTATGACAATACGCAACATCCATATCTGTAGTAAATACAACCTCTACTTCCGGATAATAAGTTTTGAGAACCAGTTCGTCATATGCCTGCATTTTTCCCATACGTTCATTATCAATATCGTAAAATATGATTTTCGTAAGCGGAAAACGTTCTTTCATCTCAATCAGATTGCCTACCAGAGCCGGCACTCTGGCGCTGCCTGCTCCCGCAATCGTAATGATATGTTTTTTTCTGTTCATTGTCATTTCTATCTTATCTCCAATCTGTCATCTACTGCATTTCTTACAAACTCAACCAATGGACCAAACACAATATGAATATGCTGCGGAGCCGGGAAAAATACGCCTGAGCAGCCTGATTCACTCAGCTTTTTCTTATCAATTTTCTTAATATCTTCCACGTCAATTCTCAATCGGGTGATACAATTATCTACATTTTTGATATTTTCTTTTCCACCGAGCGCTTCAATAACTATCTCCGCAATTTTGTCATACTTCTTTTCTTTAATCAGCGTATTGTCCAAAGATGGAGCGTCCTCACGTCCCGGCGTTTTTATGTCGAATTTCAAGATAAACCATTTAAATACCAGATAGGTTACAACTGACACGACAAGACCGATCAGGACAAAGAATATCCAGTTTGTTTTTTCATACAATAAACCAAAAATTGCAAAGTCAAAAATGGTGCCACGGATATATCCAATCGCAACATGGGCAAAGCTCAAAGCAACTGCTCCGATTCCTATGATACAAGCATAAATAACATACAGAATTGGAGAAATGAATACAAAAGAGAACTCCAACGGTTCCGTAACATTTCCCAACAGCGCAGTAACTACACAGGTGATCATCAATGATTTTACCAGCGGTTTATTTTTCTTATAGGCTGTCTGATACATAGCAAGCGCAATCGCCGGAAATGCAAACATTGTACACAGCATCTGCTGCTGTGCCATAAATCTGGTCAGTTTTGGCATCATGGACCAATATTCACTGGACGGTCCAAGATTAAACAAAATCTCATTCATGGCCGGAACCACGCCTACATATGTTTCACCGTTAATCACATAACTTCCTCCAGCTTCCGTGAAACGGAACAGAGAATTCCATAAATGATGAAGACCAAAGGGAATAAATACCCTTTCCCCTGCTGCTGTAAAAAATGGTCCTACCGGAGACAGAAATATAACGGATAATTTAGTAAGTCCCTTTACAAAGAACTGCCACACAAACGGAACCGTCAGACCAAATGCTGACATCAGCAGAATACAGATAATAGAGACTGATTTTTTACCCGCAAAAAATGCGAATGCAACCGGTAACTCAAGATTATAAAACTTGTCGGTAGCCCATGCCGCTATCAGACCTGCGACGATTCCGCCCAGCGCGTTTATATTTAACGTCTGAATTCCAAGGATTTGAATCTGTCCTACCTGACTCATCGTTTCCGGATCTGCCAGATTGCCCGTTACCTTCAACCACACATTCATGGCAATCAGCATAACCAGATAACCAATAACAGAGGCAAATGTTGCAATTCCCTTGTCTTTCTTACTCATTCCATATGCGACGCCCATCGCAAACAGCAACGGGATATTATCAAAGATAATACTTGCAATTGTTCTGATACTTACTAAGATCGTGTTGACAACCGGAGTCCCTAAAAATGGAAATCTTGCTATCATATAGCTTTGTACAAGAGCTCCCGTAATTCCCAATACCATACCTACTGGCGCCATAACGCCAATTGGCAATAACAAGGTTCTTCCGAATTTCTGTATTGCCTGATTATATTTCTTTAACATTCTTCTTCTCCCATACTTATTTTTTGGTTAACCATGAACTAATTATAAAAAGATATTTCCTGCCATACAATAAAAAAGCTGTGACATAGATTGTTTTTCAATACTAATGTCACAACTTCTGACTTATGTCATTTCTGCCATTTTCATTTAAATATATTTTCTTCGTACATTTCCTTTACAATTGTTACCAGCATATCAATCACGACAAACATTCCCAGCCTTGAATTAATATCATTTTCTCTGGTATCTGCATTTTCTGCGGAACAATATAAGGTATAATCCGCCAATCGTCCAATCGTACTGGAAAAAAAGCCAGTCAGGGCAATTACCGTTGCAGATCTGGCTTTTGCAATTCTTGCCACTTCGACTATTTTTCTTGTTTCGCCTGATAAAGAAATTAAAATTACAGATTCGTTCATATTAATTTTTTTGATAACTGTAGAATTCAGATTGTAATCCCGTAAATTAATACACTTAATTCCTATCAGTAAAAGTAAATGTTCCAGATAATCTGCCGCAGCTTTACTTGTTCCTCTGGCAACAATATATACTGTTTTTGTCTTGATAATAGCAGACGCCACCCTTTTCAGACACTGCCGATCTACCACTGCCATCGTCTTCTTTACCTGATCAAGACACTGAAATTGTATATCCTCATAGGTTCTTTGGCTCTGTTCTTCCTGCCTGCCTTTTAAATAATATTTCAGATCTCCAAAGCCATCAAACCCCAATTTCTGACACATATTAATCACAACTGTTTTTGAAACCGCCGTCTCTTCAGCCAGATCATTTATCTTCATAACAGAAACTTTTTCCTGGTTCTGAAATACATACGTAAAAACATTTCTTTCACTGTCTGTTAAATTTTCATACTCACCGATAAACTTCTCCACATGTATCCCCCCTGCACGCTTCCGTTTCTTTCTCCATTATATTTGATCTCTGAGTGAAAGTAAAGGCGTCGAATCTCTCCTACTCTATCGTAATCTCAAGGTCCTCGTATATCCCTGCCTTTACCGGCTCGCCGAATTTGTATATTACCGGGAATCCTTCTTCCTCGCGCTTATAAACTACGGTCACCTCGCGCACCGGATCCACAATCCAGTATTCCCGGACACCATTGTTCATGTACAGGTTTGCTTTTTGCAGGTAATCCCTCATTCTGCTGGAAAGAGAGACTATCTCTATCACCCAATCGGGTGCTCCGTGACAGCCTTTTTCGTCTACCTTATTCGGATCGCATATTACCATAAGATCTGGTTCTACAAAATCCTCTCCCCATTTTTCATTTTTCAGGAACACACCAAACGGTGCATAAAACACCTCGCACTTCCCCTTTTTCGATTCAATATAGGAATCTATCTTTCTAAGCAAGAAATGCGATAATCTCTGGTGTCTTGTACTGGGTGTCGCCAACATGTACATTTGTCCATCTATCAGCTCTGCCTGTTCTCCTTCCTTTATTATATTTGATTCTTATGCCAAAGTAAAGGCGTCGCTATCTTTTGTGGGCTCACAATCTCTGGAATATTTGGAGTGATTCACTCCCTGAACTTTTTCAGATAATGATGATAAATTCAGACTAGCATAATTTTACATCATCGTCAAATATTTTTGTTCGACAAATATAATGTGGTATATTACAAATTCCAATCCTCGCTCCCGCAAGGGGAGCGACTTCGCTTCAACGTTTTCTGAATTATATAATATAACATTTCAATCCACGCCCCTGCGAGGGGAGCGACACCAGTCCACATTGCCAAAAGAATAGATAACATCGTATTTCAATCCACGCTCCCGTGAGGGGAGCGACAGTTTGTGGAACGCTATACAAACCCTCTAACTGATTTCAATCCACGCTCCCGCGAGGGGAGCGACTGCCGTAATATATATTTTACTCATTTGAATCCTCCAATTTCAATCCACGCTCCCGCGAGGGGAGCGACATGAGCGATACGGATACAAGAGAAATCCTATATATTTCAATCCACGCTCCCGCGAGGGGAGCGACCACCGTAATGCTGTTCAGGATAAATCGGTCCCGGTTATTTCAATCCGCGCTCCCGCGAGGGGAGCGACTTTCCATCGGCTTTCACGCTCAATAAGAGCTTCCACATTTCAATCCACGCTCCCGCGAGGGGAGCGACACCGTACAAGCCGGGAGATATCCTGTATGTTCGGATTTCAATCCACGCTCCCGCGAGGGGAGCGACGAAGATCCACCCGGCGCAGAAGCCTGTTGCAGTCCTATTTCAATCCACGCTCCCGCGAGGGGAGCGACGGAGTGGTGGACGGACGAAAAAATGAGGCTGGAAATTTCAATCCACGCTCCCGCGAGGGGAGCGACCTTGTGGGATTTCAGCACATAGATCTTTCGCTGAAATTTCAATCCACGCTCCCGCGAGGGGAGCGACTTTGAATGACGGCGAAACAATACACATTTATAGACCATTTCAATCCACGCTCCCGCGAGGGGAGCGACGAAATGTTGTCGGCATTTCTCGCAGTTGTGGAAATTTCAATCCACGCTCCCGCGAGGGGAGCGACGGCTGTTACATTTTCAGTTCCTTCCAGTCCGAAACATTTCAATCCACGCTCCCGCGAGGGGAGCGACTGGAGGGTGCGATCCGCGGTGCACTGCGAGGATTATTTCAATCCACGCTCCCGCGAGGGGAGCGACTGCGCAGAATTAGGGTTGTCCGTCAACACAGAGATTTCAATCCACGCTCCCGCGAGGGGAGCGACGGAGGGTGCGATCCGCGGTGCACTGCGAGGATTATTTCAATCCACGCCCCCCGCGAGGGGAGCGACATTCAGATCCTGGACGTCGTTATAAAAGCGCTCATTTCAATCCACGCCCCCCGCGAGGGGAGCGACAACTTTTGCGGACGGATTCACGATGACTTTTCTATTTCAATCCACGCCCCCCGCGAGGGGAGCGACTGGATCGCCGTTATCCGGATGAGGATCCGGAAGAATTTCAATCCACGCCCCCCGCGAGGGGAGCGACTTGTAATTCGTGTTGTTATAGCCCAACTCTGACAATTTCAATCCACGCCCCCCGCGAGGGAAGCGACGTAAACGGCGTGTGCCGCGTAGTTGTTCCATCATTATTTCAATCCACGCCCCCCGCGAGGGGAGCGACTATAACCGACCTGCGCAACGTTGTGACTGTACAATTTCAATCCACGCCCCCCGCGAGGGGAGCGACGAGGGTACACTTGCAGGACACAAACGAGATCCGATTTCAATCCACGCCCCCCGCGAGGGGAGCGACTGTACCAGAACAATAACCCGCACATTACAATAGATTTCAATCCATGCCCCCCGCGAGGGGAGCGACCATCCCCTGCAAGTCGCTCCAGAGAGTTTCGGAAATTTCAATCCACGCCCCCCGCGAGGGGAGCGACAAAGAGAGGTAATGTATTATGGCAACGAGTTTGAATTTCAATCCACGCCCCCCCGCGAGGGGAGCGACACGTTCCACCCGAAATCGTTGTTCAATGATTTAATTTCAATCCACGCCCCCCGCGAGGGGAGCGACCATATTGTCCCATGCGCTCGCAGTTTCGATATCAAATTTCAATCCACGCCCCCCGCGAGGGGAGCGACATGCGCTTGGCCAGTATTATAATACATTTTGGCACATTTCAATCCACGCCCCCCGCGAGGGGAGCGACACGCTATGAATGGGGGAGTTTACATTGAGTAAGAATTTCAATCCACGCCCCCCGCGAGGGGAGCGACTAACTTTTCCCCGAAACTGTTCGATTGTGCCGTAATTTCAATCCACGCCCCCCGCGAGGGGAGCGACTAGTCACAAGCCACCCCTCCCGGTTTTTGCGGTGATTTCAATCCACGCCCCCCGCGAGGGGAGCGACGGTGAACGTCTTGCAGAATCAATACTTGGAGTTAGCATTTCAATCCACGCCCCCCGCGAGGGGAGCGACTTCACAGGCGTTGTCAGCGTGTCCTCATATTCGCGATTTCAATCCACGCCCCCCGCGAGGGGAGCGACACACGTCGCTTCCATCGTCATTCGTACTTGCATTATTTCAATCCACGCCCCCCGCGAGGGGAGCGACTGTAATTCGTGTTGTTATAGCCCAGCTCCGACAGATTTCAATCCACGCCCCCCGCGAGGGGAGCGACTAAATTGGCACGCAGTCCACATCAATTACTTTTTGATTTCAATCCACGCCCCCCGCGAGGGGAGCGACGACCTCTCTTCGCACGTATCCTGTTGAGGTTAGTGATTTCAATCCACGCCCCCCGCGAGGGGAGCGACCAATCCTTTCGAATTAACAACACCGAAAGCAAATATTTCAATCCACGCCCCCCGCGAGGGGAGCGACAGCAATTTTTACCTAAAATCTTATCTAATTCTCAGCAAAAATTGTTTAAAACTTTTAAAATCATTAAACATTTCGATTTTACAGAACATATTTAAGCATTCCATGACTTATTTTCAGGTGCGAATCCCTCAGTCCATTTATGTGTCATTGGCTTTCGCACCGAACTTATAAAATAAGCGTCTGATCTGCAGCAATCCCTCTGTCTACTCCAATATGTTCTATCTTTGTTTGATATTTGTTTCCTAAATAATAAATGCGAAGACTATCCTTCTCTGGATCAATAATATCCGCAAGGATTGCTTTCAAGGTAATACTCTGCGCATTATCCAGGAGGCACTCAAATACCGAATTTTGCACTCTTCTGCCATAATTGACACACTGCTTTGCGACTTTCCGCAGCCTTGTCTTTCCGGCCGCATTTTCGGTATTCACATCATACGTAATTAATACTAACATTCCACACCTCATTTCCACAGAAAAACCGGATAGCCATCCAAATCGCCACGCAAAAAACGTGCCAGCAACATTGCCTGAACATAAGGAACCATTCCCCACTCCACCTTTTCCTGTAAAAACGGATGCGTTATGAACTCCTTTTTTCTGTTCTGCCATTCCGTCAATATCAGTCTGCGTCCATTGTCATCAAGAAGTACCGCACCGTTTTCCTTCTATGTAAAATTTTTGCCTGTAATCATTTTCTTATTCACTAACGACAACACAAACCGATCTGCCAGAACTGCCCTGAGTTCTTCCATCATATCCAGTGCTAACGAAACTCTGCCGGGTCGTTCTGTATGAAGGTAACCGACACAGGGATCCAGCCCTACACTTTCCAGTGCAGACGTCTCCATATTGGTCAGCAATGTATAAACAAATGACAGCATTGCATTCATCTTATCCATAGGCGGTCTTCTATTCCTGCCCTGAAACGTAAAATCCTTTTTCTGCTGCAGGATCAGTTCGTCAAATACTCCAAAGTAAATACTGGCCGCTTCTCCTTCATATCCTCTGAGTTCGTCCTTTGATGTACTGCTCCGAACCATCGCAATAGAATTTTTTAACAGTTCAGACGCCTTTTTTACACGCTCCGCATCTATCTGCATAGCGTGATCCCGAATAGCCCGCTCCAGAACCCAGCGCGCATTATGTACCTTTCCCAGAATGCAACTCTTAGCAATCTCCAGCGCGATTGTATCGTCGTTACTGCTCTCGTACTGCTGCTTACGCAGAACTACATTTCCCCGTGTTTTTCCTGTAACGCGCGCCAGGAATTTCCCCTGAGGAGTCATATAGCACAGGGAAATATTTTTTTCTGCGCAGGCTCCCATAAGCGCCGGACTGGTTCCACGATAACCAAAGGATACAATTCCTTCCAGATTATGCAACGGGACTCTTCCCAGTTCGCTTTCCTTCTCATAAATAACAATATTCTCACCGTCTAATGACAGATAACTGTTTTCGGAAGTAACATATAACGTGTTCAATAATTTTTTCATACATCTTCCTCCAGCGCCTGGTCCAGATACATTTTCACAGAACCGTTTTTTCCAAGTTTTGGAAGGCAGACATCTTTCAACGAGCATGCTGTACATTTCTTGCCCGGTTTTACCTTCGGCGTATACTGTCGCTTATAATATTGATGCATCTCCTGAAACATTTCTTTTACTTCATTGCGGAGCTCTTCCGTTATTTTCACAGGTTCACGCCGTCTTGTTTCCCCGTAGAACAAAGCCCCCTCTGAAATATGCGTGGAAAGCATTTCCTCCAGGCACATTGCCTGTGCGGTCAGCTGCAATCTGTCTTCTTCCGTAATTTTAGGCTTTCCTTTTTTGTATTCTATCGGATAAACAGAAAAGTTGCCTCGATGTCCATACAGGCGAATTCCCTCCTCACATCGGTGAAACTCTACTACGTCGCATTCACCAGTGACGCCCATTTTTCTGGACGCCACCGGCATAGCCCGCGCAATGATGATATCTTTTCGTTTTTCTGTAAGATAGGGATCGTGTACTTTTTTATGCATCAATTCACCAATAACTGTGTGTTCATTCTCTGCCCACTGCTGTTCTATGTGAATCAACGCCCACTGCCTTTTACAGAACCTGAAATGCTGAATTCCGGATATCATAAGATAATCGTCTTCTGTGTATTCCATCAATTTATCCTTCTTACTTCTACGGAATCAGGAATCTGTTCTTTGTGAACCGTTACGATATAATCCTGATATTTTTTGGGGTATTCCACATCTTCCTTTCTCTTTACTTCTACCGCATCGAATAATTTGTACGCCGGACAATCTCCCAATTCCTTACTGTGCTTAAAGACAATCAACTCCCGTACTGCCATATTTCCCCTTGCAGCAGAATGATCTATTTCAAACATATTGAGAATTGCTTCCCACAACAGTTCCAGATCTTCTTCCGAAAAGCCGGTTACTTTTCGCGCCAGATTTGCAGAAATATATCCCTCCGCGCGATAAAGTCCATAAGGAACGATCGTCTTTCTGCCCATTTCTGTATTTTTGTTTTCCGCATCTTTTTCAGTAGTGATAGCAACTCTCGTAATTGTCACCTCCTGACCGATAATCGGATCAACGCTGCGGGCGAAACCAATCTGAACAGGACCTCTTACCTGACCACAGTTCAAAGAGGCTTTGACAAAAGTAGTCATTACGGCTCCAAAAGTACGAATGTCATAGAAATTCCGGCACATATAATCCTTCAGCTTAAGATCTGCGTCCGGATCATCTTTCTTTAATTTCTTCAATTCTTCCGTTACCTTTTTTTCCTCTGTTTCCCTGATTCCCAGATCTGCGCAGGCCTCTCTGTCACTGCGGTTCAAAGGTACAGACTCTTTGATGTAAATTTTATATCCCTGCGCATCCTCTTTTACCGTTTCCACATAATTGCGAATCTTGCGCTTCAGGCAAACATCTGTTACCAGTCCCAGTCCACTCTCCGGATCGATTCTGGGCATATTGCCTGCGTCGGGGTCGCCATTTGGATTTCCATTTTCCACGTCAAATAATATCACGAACTCGTATCTATTTTTAATCGCTTCACTCATTTATTTTTCCTCCCCTTTTTCATATCTTTTCTGCTGCTGATGATAGTAACCCAGCGTAAATTGTCCCTGCTGCTCCAATGATAACCGTTTTGGAAATTCCTCCAGTCTCCCCATGATATCTGTCAGCTGTTTTTCATAATAAATTTTTGCGCCCCCTTTATCTCTTTCCAGCTTCTTGATATGACTGTTTTTCAATTTGATCAACACCGGGAATACGCTTGCAGGTGTTGCACAGGCGGAATTAAAATACCGATCCCGGATTGTCGTTGTGATTGATGGATTTGCTTCTTTCTGTATTGCTTCCAGAAGGGAAAATAATCTTCCTAATACATAAGCTGTATCCGTGCATTCTTCCTTTAGTCCCATAAATCTTTCTCCTTTCTTCCACCCATAGTTGCGATTCAGATATGCTTTGATAATAGCGGCTCTCCCCCATGTAATCTTGCCATTCTCTGCCCGTATGCGAATCAAAGTATCTGTATAAAGGCTTGCCGGATATCTGCTTCCTGACAGAATCGCCTGCAATACAAGCGATGACATATTTGAAATGGGTGTTTTATCTTTCGACTTCTGGTTCACGGTCTCATTCAGCATATCGCGAATTCCCAAATAATCCTGCTCTGCCCAGGCCGGTTTTACAATGCTGAGCCGCTCATAATGTTCCGCAATATTCTGCAATATCTTCCCAAATGAATTCATGTAAAAAAATCGTACCGATAAGCGAGCCGCATTGGGCGCCAACGCCAGGATATAAAATTTCTGTTCCGGATCCATCTCTGCGTTTTCCAGATATACCTTCGTATCTTCTTTTAAACTATCAAAAATATCCTTTAATTTTTTTTGATTATCTTTGGTCGGTCTCAGGATATCAAAAAAGCACTTCTGATATTCTTCTTTTCCGCTTTCTGCCCAGTACACCACCATGGCGTCGCCCAGAGAAAAGGTATAGTCTCTCTGTGTCAAAAGATAATTTAATGCTGTCGTATAGGCAAATTCCGCATATTTCCCCACCGGTGCATTGTAGCTCTGTTCTTTTCCATAAGACTCAAATGCCGGGGCATTAAAAGATACCAATGCCGCTCCGCTGGACTGCGCGCCCGGAACTCCTTTGATCACTTTATGGATTCGGGAAATCTCAGTTTTCCTACCTGTAACAAGACAAAGCCCCTTACGTTCACCATCGTCTTGCTCCCGGTACTGTTCCCAACACGTCCGGATTTCCTCGTCCTCCTGCGCCTCCTGTCCTTCTACGCTGAAAATCAGGTTTCCGCCTTCTGTCAACTTTTCCCAGTTTTCTCGAATAACCGGATGCTGTTCTGCTTTTTGCGGATCCCACTTCTCAAAATAGGCCAAAATCGCGCGGGCTATTTCTCCCTGCGCGTTTTTCAACACGCTCCGGTGCTTTTCTCTTGTGGCCTGAAAGCAATCAATAACACGCTGATTTGTTCCCTGCACATCAATTCCCAGCATATACTTGGAATTATCACACAGGAAATTAGCTGACACACCAGAAGAGCGCGTCACCATTTCCGGGACAATCAGAGATGCTGGTGCCCAGACGGTCTTTTTACCGCGCATTTCTTCTATCTTCCGCGAAGTAACGCCCAGAACGTCTCCATTTTTTGACAAATCAAGTTCGTATGACACTTTGGCCTGACACCAGCCCAGCCCGGATACTTTTCCCTGTCTTTCCAGATTCTCATATTGTTTTACCAATGCCTGCAAGATCATCGTAACACCTCGCATTCTCTTAAATCTATCACACCATGACGCATAACCGCATGGAAAAACATGGGCTGAATATTTTCCGGTTCGCTGTAATCCATATCGTATAACATAAGTCCCAAATCTTTTTCCGGCACTTCATCATAAGCGGTATGGATCTCTTCTTCCTCGCAGAGAGCGAAATTCGCCGGAAATTCTCTGCATCCGAGACAAGGCATCTGGAAGCACTCTCCCCTTCGCAATCGCCGCATAATGATATCCTTAAATTTACCCGGATTATCCGACGCGTTTGCCTTGTCTGTCATTTCAAAATGCGCCTCTATCACATAGGAAACATTACACAACATCAGCGCTGCTCTCTGGACAATGTCCTCCCTGGCGCTGATATACAACGGCTTGTCTGCGCCATTGTACGCCTGCAGCACATTGCTTGCCAGAATTTTGCTTTTTACTTCGTTCCGCCGTACACTTGTAAAACAAACAGGATTTTTCACATAGATTTTATCGATGACCCACCTCATACCTGGATGCCAGTATACGGCGTCCAGGATGCCACGGGCCGCCGAGGGGGTAATGACGTCATAGCTGTAGCGTTCTGTCTTAAGCTCCGGTCTTGAAAACAATGCGTAATCACCCCATACATGCACCTTTACTCCAATTCCCATTTTATTTTCACCTTCTTTCATCGTTAAACTATTACTCTCATCTACAGTATCTGCGAGATAACGTTATATTTCGTCCTGCATTTATCTGATAATTAGACTGTATCACATTTATTTTAGAATTGCAATAGTAAATTATTTTTTGTAACATAAATTATAATTGAAATTATACATCGCCTTGAATAAACTACCAAACCTGTGGTACACTATACACGTCAGGGAATCCCTGTGGATTGAAATAATTATAATTTTTGTTATGTTCAAAGAGCGGCGGTACACTTTTTTATGGTGTACCGCCGTTTCCATTCTTCCTTTATTCAGATCAGTATCATTCCGCCCAGTTCCACGTCCAGTTTCATTCCTGTATTTTCCAGATACTGCTCTTTATCCGTAAGCTCGTAAAAATCCTGTGCTCCGTCCACCACCAGACGCAGCATTCCCGCTCTGTACATCTTCTCAAACAGCATTTCTTTCCGACCGTCTCCCCGATAGACATTTACGCAATATTTTCCGGCTTTTCTCATCAATCCCTTTGTCAGTCCCTTTTGCCGAATTTCCTGCAAAAGCTCCTCTGCCTCCGGTTCTCTGTTTACATATACGGTAACTGAATTTTCTTCAATCAGATTAAATTCCCTGGCGACTGTTGCAAAATGGTAATCTCTGTCTTTGAATTTATCTAAAATATCTTTTTTATCCAGGCTCCCGCCCCTGATGTGATAAAGTCTGCGGAAATATTCCGTAATATGCTCCAGGGTTGTAATATCTTTTCCCTCTGCCAACAGACTTTTTGTCGTATCGATCTGCTGCTGTTGTCCCGGTATGTGTTCTTTGTCCTCCCATTGAAATATATGGACCACACTCTCTTTTTTATCTCTGTTCCCATTTCGATTACAGCGTCCTGCTGCCTGAATCATGGAATCCACACCGGCAAGTTCCCGATATACAGACTTAAAATCCAAATCTACTCCCGCCTCTACCAGACTTGTAGAAATAACAATACATTTTTTATCCTTCTCCTTTATCCTGCTGCGGATTTCATTCAGGACTCTCCTTCTGTGTAACGGATACATGCTGGTCGATAAATGATAGATCCCCTCGCCCCGCAGCTGTTCATAAAGTCTCTGCGCTCTTTTCCGTGTATTAACAATACACAGTGCCTGTCCCTCCTGACACAGATTTTCTATCATATTCTCTTCCGTTACCGTTCCCATATTCTGATAAGTAACTCTTTCAAAAAATTGAAACTGTTCCTCTCTTCTTGGACATAATTCTCTGACCGTCTGTTTTCCATGAAAAAACGGAAGCAACGCCGGCTGTGTCGCCGTACACAATACGATGCTGGCTCCATATCGCTGCAGCAATTCCTCCATGATTGCAATACACGGCTTTAAATAATTTGTCGGAAGCATCTGTGCCTCATCAAATATAATCACACTGTTTGCAATATTATGCAGCTTCCGGCATTTCGATGATTTATTGGCATACAGAGATTCAAAAAACTGGACATTTGTAGTCACCACTATCGGTTTATCCCAGTTTTCCGCCGCCAGCTGCATCGGTTTAAATTCCTCTGAGCTTTCATAATCCACATTGCTGTGATTTTCCAATACATTTTCATTCCCCAGTATTTCACGAAATACCTGTGCATTCTGTTCAATAATACTTGTATAGGGAATGACATAGATGATCCGATCCATCTGATTTTTCACGGCATGCTGCAATGCAAATGCCATCGAAGAAATCGTTTTTCCTCCACCGGTAGGCACCGTAAGTTGAAATAACCCCTTACATGATTTACCCTGCTCCAGACAATTTCTAAGGATCTCACTTCGTCTGCCGTTGATGGTTCTATCGTCCCAATCTTCAAGCCATGTAGCTATATGCTCTTTGAATCTGAGTAAAAGATTTTCCATATTCTCCCCGGAATCTCTTTGAGCTACCCCGCCGCTCATGAATTGTTCCGTATCAAGGAAATCTGCATCTACCAGACAGGAGTATAGCATACGGATAAAGGTACTCAATGAGAAATCAAAATCCGCCACCTGTTCCGGCGCAAATGGCTCCGTAGTGATTTTCGGTATCTCTATTTCTTTTTTATATTCGCTGTAATCACAAACCTTTTTTTCAAGTCTGCCCAACAGGCTGGCGGATACTCCTTTTCTCCCGCAATCCGGAAGTCCGGCATGGTGTCCGGCGATACAATAGCTCATCAGGCTATAATATGCTCCCAATTCATTGCTTACCTGCGCCCCTGCCGTAGAGTGATCCACGCGCAGATCCGGATTCTCCTGAATTTTACGCTGAAATTCTGATGAATACTTTCCTATATCGTGAAGTAATCCGCAGTAATATCCCCAGTCTGCTGAGCCGAATTTTGCGGCAAACTTTTCAGCAAGCTTTGCTGTTCCCTGTAAATGTTCTTTTACCGATTGTTTCCTGCTCTCCGTCAGATGTGCATAATAATCCATTGAATTTCCCCATATATGAATCGTCATTTTTTATATTGTACCAAGCCAACGCTCCGACATCTAGATCTAAGTTTCTAAAATAATCCTTTCAAATTCGTGCAAAAACACCCGGCGGAAGGATTCCTTCCGACCGGGTGTCACACCTGTCTTTAACCTGCATAGGGCAGTGATTCAAACAGCTCATTCTCATCTACACCGCCAATTGTATATGCGTAATTTCCTTCTTCGTCCAGATCCACCTGGAAGCTGCCCGGAGTGCCGTCCTCCCTTTCAAAATAGAATACTCCGTCCTCCGAATATGCCGTTGGGGTGATGATATCGCCAGGCTTCAGCTCCGTACTGCCGCCTTCGATCCGGCAGCTGATCTCGCCTGTTACGGTTAGCACAGGCCTGTATCCGTCCGGAGTGCCCCGGAATTCATACAGCGTGCTGTCTGTGGTGAAGCGGCCATTTTCAATGGTGTAAGTCCGGGTACCGCCATAGCTGCCCAGCACGTCTATCTTGGAGGTAATAGAAAATCCGTCCTCGGGATTCTTTGGCATATCACCCAGGGAACCATCTATCACATCTGTCTCAGTGATTCCCTTCTCGTCCGCCCGAAGCAGATAGACCACTCGCCAGTCATTGAAGGTGCCGGTTTCTGTCAGCATATAGATACCGTCCTTCTGAACTACCTCGTAGATACCCTTTACCCCCAGACTTTCATCCAGCTTCAGGGTCTGATCCCCGTATATAGCGTTGACTGCAAGAATCTCATCGTCGTCCGGGTAGGCCTGCTCTGTGGTAATGGTAAATTCTGTTCCGTTTATCTCGGTCGGGATATTGACGGCCAGCGAGGTGACGCTTCCGGATTTTTCGTTCTCGGATATCAGCGGGGTATCGGAATCTGCGGTGTCTTCGGTACCCTGGGAAGGTGTTGTTGTATCCGTATTTGTGTTTCTGGCATTGCAGCCGGCCAGCAGGGCTGCGGTCAGCAATATGCATAGCAATATCTTTTTTCTCTTCATATTCTTGCGCCTCCTGTTTCTGTTATCTTAGCGCATTTTTCCGTAGCTTCGTTTAAATTTTTATGAAGATTTTTTTATTTATTTGATAAACCGGTCAATGGCCGCCGTCAGCTCTTCGATAGCTTCATGGTCGCCGCTCTCCACCGCGTCTACCATACAGTGCTCGATGTGGTCTTTCAGGATCACTTTGGCCGTGTTGTTGATGGCGGCTTTGACGGCGGAAAGCTGAACCAGTACTTCGCTGCAGTCGCGGCCATCTTCCACCATGCGTTTGATGGACTCCATGTGGCCGATGGCCCTGGACAGGCGGTTCAGAACGGCCTTGGTGTTCTGATGGGTATGGGTATGCCCGTGACCATGGGCGTGACCGTCCTCATGACTATGCTCATGGCTGTGCTCATGTGTGTGCGGTTCCAAATGACTGTGTTCCCCATCTGTGTGCGTATGCTCATAGACGGTGCCGTCCGGCGCTATATGTGTATGGGTATGTATCTGTTCCTTCATGATCATCGTTCTCTTTCTTGGGTTTTGTTCAGTATAGCACACGCATATTCAAAATACAATCCTGGGTGAGGGGATGTTTTTCCCACTTTTTTGGGCTTTTACGCCTGCTGCTCCGTCAATTTCCGGCGAAGCTCCTCCTCTTTTCCTCCGGCATTCAGAAAGTCTTCCGCCTCCCCGGAAAGCTCCCCCAGCTCCTCCTGCAATACCCTGCTGCAGACCGGCTGCTCCCGAAGGCCGGTCAGAAAGATCACCAGCTCCTGCTTTTTCCCGAAGGCTTCACGGACGAAGGCCGCGCCGTTTTGCATGGCTGCGGTCAGCTCTTTCCGCTGCCGCTCTGCCCGGTTTTGTTCCTGTGCGCTTCTCTCCGAAAATGCGTCCGTAGCTCCGCCTGTCCTGACTGCCTCCCTGCAGTCCCGGATCACGTTGAAAAGCCGCTGTTCCCGTTCTTCTTCCCCTGCAGCCAACAGACCGTTTTCTTTGCGGACCGCCAGACTCTTTCTCCGACGGTCCAGGCGCTCGTCCACAAGCGCTGTCAGCTGCTCTGCGGTTCCCTGTCCCAGTCCGTCCGCAAAGAAGCGCAAACTGTCGGACAGCTTCTGCTGCTCCTCGTACGCCCTGCCCAGGGTGTAAATACGCTGTAACAAAAGCCAGACGATGCAGAGGCGCTCGTCAAAGGGCAGGGACGGCAGGTTCGTCGGCACGTCCGCTGCTCCGGTCAGAATCTGCTCGGGCTTCAGCTCCTTCTTCCATTTTTCATAAAGACGGTAATAAAAGGTAAATTCCGTCGCCGTATCCTCGTCCTGAAGATACTGACCGAACAGCGCCTCCTCCACGCCAAGCTCCAGTTCCTCCATGGTCAGTAGTATCTCTGACAAATCTTCCCAGGCCCGTCCGGTCACAAAGCCCTTCTCGCCAGGCTCCATCACGTAAAAGCGTTCCGGGCGCAGCTCCAGGAAGGACAATACCGCCGGGTGCAGGCCGCTCTCCACCGCATAATGCTTCCAGATGGGGAAATCCGGTTCCACCTTCATATAGCGTACCCGATCCAGGGTAACCGTATCGAATTCCCGCGCCGAACGGTTGTAGGCAGGCGGATTACCGGCCGCCACGATGACCCAGCCCTCGGGTAGCGCATGGCTTCCGAAGGTCTTATACTGGAGGAACTGCAGCATGGCCGGCATCAACGTCTCTGACACACAGTTGATCTCGTCCAGGAATAAAATGCCGTCCCTGCAGCCGGTTTTTTCTATCTGCTCATAGACCGACGCAATGATTTCACTCATGGTATAAGAAGTCACGGTATACGCTTTTCCCGCAAACTGCTTTTCTGTCAATACCGGCAGGCCGATGGCGCTCTGACGGGTATGGTGGGTCATGGTGTAAGACACCAGGCCGACGCCGCATTCCCCGGCAATCTGCTCCATGATGGCGGTCTTGCCGATACCCGGCGGGCCAATCAGCAGCACCGGCCGCTGTCTTGGCACCGGAATCCGGAAGGTTCCCGCCGCCGTTCTGGCTGTGTAAGCCCGGACTGTCTTTTTGATTTCTTCTTTTGCTTCCTGTATATTCATGCCCTTTTCTCCTCCAATACCAGTCTGTGTACCCAGTCCGGCATATCGATACTGTCAAAATGCCCCTGCAGCATTACGAACCAGACCTGATAGTCCGGCTCCTTCTTCGGATACCAGCCGCAGCCGTCCGTAAAATACAGAATTCCCTGTAAATCCCGCAGCTCTCCCTGCTGCCTCAGCTCCTCGATCCGCGCAAAGGCTGGGCGGAAATCTGTCCCGCCCCCGCCCCGGATCTCCAGGTGCTCCAGATATTTTTCGAATTCTTCCCGGCTGTGAATACAATCGTCCCGCTGGATCTGATTGTCGCACTGGATCAGGTGCAGGCAGAAGCTTCGGAAAAACAGGCGATCCTGCTCCAGAATTCCCCTGGTCTCCTCCAGGAATACCCGCACCAGTTCTTTTTCACAGGAACCGGAGGTATCGATAACAATGACCAGGTCGGCGATTTTCCGTTCCTCGCTGTATTCCAGCGGTTCTATCAACGGCATATTTCCATATATTTCCAGTCCGTAAGTGTACCAGGAATACTGAAACTCGTCCAGATTCAGACGGCTGTCTTCCCGGTAGGAGGACAGGCCTCTTAAAATACTCCGATAATCGCCCCGCTGACCGGCTGCCGGAACCAGCTGCCGGGTGCGGTGCCGCTTCGCCGTCCCCGCTTTCCGTTTTCCTCTGGGATTGCCGCTTCGAAGCAGCTTCTCACCCTGCCCCTGCCAGAAGGCCTTTTCCCGCTCGTCAGGCTTCTGTCCCCAGAAGCTGTGATCGTCTACCGGGGGCTTTTCCGGGATGGACTTTCCCCAAAGCTCTTCCGTCAGCGCCCAGGCCTTTTCGTCGCAGTCAGACTCCCAGACTTTTCGCTCCTCCCGTTCCACACGCCAGGCCTCGAAAGGATGCCCCAGGAGACAATGGCTGAGCATGTGCAGCAGCTCCCGGCAGAGGAAATCGCTGTCTTTCAGGAAATCTGACCGGATCCGGGACGGGGAGAGATAAAAGACGCGGCCGTCGATCCGAAAGCCCGCGCAGGCCCTGTCCGCGCTTTCCTGTTCCACTCCCCCATTAGGTTCCGGCTGCTTCGGCTCTTCGATCCGGAACTCCACTGCGCCCAGCACCGGAGCCAGGCCGTGAAGCCGCTGGTAGAGCTTCAGCTTCAGCAGTTCAAGGATTTCGTATTCGGTTGTGTACTGGCCGGCCTGATTTTTCATATCCCCGCTCCGCTTCCTTTCGCCTTTCTTCTTGTCTATCATTTTAACACGCCGCCCCCGCTTTATAAAGAACATAAAATAGAATCCCGCGGAGCGTTTTTGTGTCATAGGACGAAGTTTCCTATGACAAAAAATATCTGTATCACGCCCCAGGGGAATGATACAGATATTTGGAATTTTCTGTAAACTATAATCTTACAGCTCGCAGTTATTTACGGTTCTCGGGAACGGAATCACGTCGCGGATATTGCCCATGCCGGTCAGATACATGACGCAGCGCTCGAAGCCCAGGCCAAAACCGGAATGACGGACAGAGCCGTATTTCCGCAGGTCAAGGTAGAAGCCGTAATCCTCTTCCTTCAGACCCAGCTCCTGCATACGACCGGTCAGCTTCTCCAGGTCATCCTCTCTCTGGCTTCCGCCGATGATCTCACCGATACCCGGTACCAGACAGTCCATAGCGGCTACGGTCTTGCCGTCCTCATTCAGCTTCATATAGAAGGCCTTGATGTCCTTCGGGTAATCTGTTACGAAAATCGGGCGTTTGAAGACCTGCTCGGTCAGATAACGCTCATGCTCCGTCTGCAGATCACAGCCCCAGCTTACCTTATAATCAAAGTTGTCGTTGTTCTTCTCCAGAATTTCAATGGCCTCGGTGTAGGTCACATGGCCAAACTCGGAGTTCAGTACGCCGTGCAGTCTGTCCAGAAGTCCCTTGTCCACAAACTGGTTGAAGAAATTCATCTCCTCCGGAGCGTTCTCCAGCACGTAACTGATAACATATTTCAGCATAGCCTCAGCTACTTCCATATTGTCTTCCAGATCGGCGAATGCCATCTCCGGCTCGATCATCCAGAACTCAGCCGCATGACGGGTGGTATTGGAATTCTCCGCGCGGAAGGTCGGTCCAAAAGTATAGATGTCACGGAACGCCATAGCGTAGGTCTCGCCATTCAGCTGTCCGCTTACGGTCAGATTCGTCTCTTTTCCGAAGAAGTCCTGGCTGTAATCGATCTGTCCCTCTTCGGTCTTCGGTACATTGTTCAGATCCAATGTCGTTACCTGGAACATCTCGCCTGCGCCCTCGCAGTCGCTTCCGGTAATCAGCGGCGTATGTACGTATACAAAGCCTCTCTCCTGGAAGAACTGGTGAATCGCATAGGCAATCAGGGAGCGAACCCGGAATACAGCCTGGAAGGTATTGGTTCTGGCACGCAGATGAGGAATGGTTCTCAGATACTCGAAGGAGTGGCGCTTCTTCTGCAGCGGATAATCCGGCGCGGAATCGCCCTCTACCACAACCTCTTCTGCCTGAATCTCGAAGGGCTGCTTTGCCTCCGGTGTAGCAACCAGAGTTCCCTTTACAATCACGGCAGCGCCCACGTTCAGCTTGGAAACCTCTTTAAAGTTCTCCATGGTATCATGGTATACGATCTGTAGTGTCTGGAAGCAGCTTCCGTCTCCCATAACCAGGAAGCCGAAGGCCTTGGATCCACGGTTACTGCGGAGCCAGCCCGCTACTGTGATTTCCTTATCCAGATAGCTTTCAGTATTACGATATAATTCTTTTACAGTAATGCACTTCATGTTCTTTATCCCTATCCTTTTCTTTCTCTTGCTTCCGGCGCCTTTCCCGCGCGCCGATTTAGCTTATAGTATAGCGCATTTTGGCCTGGTCTGCAAGACAGGAATCTTAAAGAATCTCACCGTCAGACCGGGTTTTCCCATAAAATTGCCCTGCAAATCCATCTCGATCTGCAGGGCATTGCTTTTTGCTTTCTTTTCAGGCTTAACGAGTGGTCTGGTTTGTGGTGCCGTTATTGGTGTTCGTTGTCCCATTCGTCATATCGTCCACCACATTTTCTGTGCCGTCTACCACGTCGTCCACACCGTTCATGATGCCGTCGCCTACGTCTTCCACTGCGTCTCCTGCGCCGTCTACGGCGTCGTCTACGATGTTGCCATTGTTCGTAGTGCCGTTCGTATTGGCTCCATCATTGGTTGTTCCGTTGTTTTCGGTGTTCGGCTTGTTGGTGCCTCCGTTGTTGTCGGAATTGCCACAGGCGCTTACGCCCAGGACCAGTACAAGCAGCAACAGTCCTGCTGTGTATTTTCTGAACCTCTTCATAATATAGAATCTCCTTTCTGCCGTCGCTGGACGGTATCCGTTTCTATCCACATTATGAGCGGTTCCTGATTTTTTTATACACAGGGAAATGTTATTTTTCCACTTTGTTCTATTAAAAAAGCAATGTAATCTTTTTACAGACTGCATTGCTTTTTGGGTTTTAGCTTTTTTTCTGAAATTCCGTCCGGCATTTGGGGCAGGTTACGATGATTTTGCCTTTGCCCTTGGGGACACGGATCTTTTGACCACAGCTGGGACACTTGTAGATATGGTGGGTTTTTCGGTCGGCCAGGTTTCTTTTCCAGTTATTTACTTTGTATTTTATTTTGTTCTGCCAGGTCAGGAATTTCTGATTTTCCGCGTAACGGCGGTTATAATCCCTGGAAAACATCCGGTAATAGCAGTAAACAAGCAGAGCCATTACCAGATAGACGATCGCATTGCTGTGGACAAACAGGTTCAGAATAATCAGAACCAGGCCGATGGCAGTCAGAAACCGGGACAGCTGGTCGGCGCCGTAGCGTCCCTGCATAAAATGTTGAAATTTTTCTCGCATAAAAGCTCCTTTTAAGACGGACGCTCTGCGAGGTTCAAAAATCGTGTGTTCGGACGTTTCACAGACAATGTATGTCTGGAACGGACAGGCAAGCCTGTTCGCCCCAGACACACACAATCCGCGAAAAGCCGGACACCCTGATTTTTCGAACCCCACAGAGCTGGTTTTCGAGATTAAGGTTATGAGAGTTCAAAGGCTCCGGTATAGAGCTGATAATATTTACCCTTCTGGGCAATCAGCTCCTCGTGGCTGCCCCGCTCGATAATTCGGCCCTGATCCAGCACCATGATGACATCTGAATTCTGGACCGTAGACAGACGGTGGGCAATAACAAATACGGTACGGCCCTCCATCAGGCTGTCCATACCCCGCTGTACGATGGCCTCTGTACGGGTATCGATACTGGAGGTCGCCTCATCCAGAATCAGAACAGGCGGATCTGCAATGGCTGCCCGGGCTATCGTCAGAAGCTGACGCTGTCCCTGGGACAGGTTGCCGCCGTCTCCGGTAAGCA
Organism: Laedolimicola ammoniilytica; assembly: GCF_025567165.1. Taxonomy (NCBI): domain Bacteria; kingdom Bacillati; phylum Bacillota; class Clostridia; order Lachnospirales; family Lachnospiraceae; genus Laedolimicola; species Laedolimicola ammoniilytica. The sequence goes on along the minus strand of NZ_JAOQKC010000016.1, from coordinate 24,386 downwards.
TGGTATCATAGCCCTGGGGCAGGTGCCTGATAAAGCTGTCTGCTCCTGCCAGCATGGCTGCGCCCTTGACCTCGCTGTCGGTGGCGTCCAGCTTGCCGTACCGGATATTGTCGGCTACGGTGCCGGTGAACAGATGGCTGTCCTGAAGTACCATACCCAGGGAACGGCGCAGATCCTGCTTCTTAATCTTATTGATGTTGATACCGTCGTAACGGATCTTTCCGTCCTGAATATCGTAAAACCGGTTAATCAGGTTGGTAATGGTCGTTTTTCCGGCTCCGGTAGCGCCTACAAAGGCCACCTTCTGTCCGGGCTTCGCGTAGAGCTTAATGTCGTGAAGTACGGTTTTTTCCGGTGTATAACCGAAGTCTACCCCGTCCATGACTACGTCGCCCTTCAGCTCCGTGTATGTGATGGTACCGTCATGATGGGGATGCTTCCAGGCCCAGATACCGGTACGCTCCGGCACCTCCACCAGCTTGTCACCCTCATAGCGGGCATTGACCAGGGTTACATAACCGCCGTCCTGCTCAGAGGGCTCATCCATCAGGTTGAAGATTCGCTCCGCGCCTGCCAGGGCCATAATGATAGAGTTGAACTGCTGGGCAATCTGCGCAATCGGCTGATTGAAGCTTCTTGTCAGCTGCAGGAAGGAGGCAAGACCGCCCAGAGTCAGGCCGCCGATCCCGCCGATAGCCAGCAGAGAGCCTACGATGGTGGTCAGTACATAATTGATATTTCCAATATTTCCCATTACCGGCATCAGCACGTTGGCGTAGATGTTCGCGTTGCTGGCGCTGTCGAAGAGCTTGTCGTTCAGCTCCTTGAATTTTTCTTTCGCTTCTTCTTCATGGCAGAAGACCTTTACCACCTTCTGGCCGTCCATCATTTCCTCGATGTAGCCGTTGACTTTACCCAGATCCTGCTGCTGCGCCATAAAGTACCGGCCAGACTGGCCGCCGATTTTCTTGATGACATTTGTCATGACGAATACCATGGCAATGATCATCAGGGTCAGAATCGGGCTTAAGTATACCATGGACGCGAATACGCTGACGATGGTAATGGCGGAGGACAGCAGCTGCGGGATACTCTGGCTGATCATCTGGCGCAGGGTATCTGTATCATTGGTGTAGATACTCATCAGGTCTCCGTGGGTATGGGTGTCAAAATACGGGATCGTCAGGGTCTCCATGTGGTCGAACAGTCCGTCCCTTACTTTTTTCAGGCTGCCCTCGGAAATGTAAATCATCAGGCGGTTGTACAGATAGTTGGAGACTACGCCCACCAGATAAATCACTGCCATGGTGGCCAGTGCCTTCAAAAGCGGCGTGAAATCCGGTGCGGAGCTTCCCACCAGGGGTGTGATATAGTCATCGATCAGAGACTGCAGAAATAAGCTGCCGTATACGTTGGCCAGTACTCCGACTACGATACCGATGATAACCAGTACGCACTGAATCGGATAACCCTTTACGATGATCGCGAAGATCCGCTTCAGCGTCTTCATGGGGTTTTTCGCCTTGGGGCCTTTTCTCATGCCTCTGGGTCCTCCGGGACCTCCAGGTCTTTTGCTGTTGCTCATTCTGCGTCACCTCCTTCGCTGTCTGTGGGCTTCTGCTGGGATTCGTATACTTCCCGGTAGATTGCGTTATTTTTCAATAATTCCGCATGGGTTCCGACACCGCTAACCGCACCGTCGTCCAGCACGATAATCTTATCCGAATCCTGTACGGAAGAGATACGCTGGGCAATGATGATCTTGGTGGTATCGGGAATCTCCTCCCGGAAGGCCTTCCGGATCATGGCATCCGTATGGGTATCCACCGCGCTGGTGGAATCGTCCAGAATCAGGATTCTCGGCTTCTTTAACAGGGCTCTGGCGATACAGAGACGCTGTTTCTGTCCGCCGGACACATTGCTGCCGCCCTGCTCAATCCAGGTGTCATACTGCTCCGGGAAGCGCTGGATAAATTCATCGGCGCAGGCCAGCTTACAGACACGGATCAGCTCCTCATCGCTGGCGTCCTTATCGCCCCAGCGCAGGTTTTCCTTGATGGTGCCGGAAAACAGCACATTCTTCTGAAGCACCATGGACACCTGATTCCGGAGGGAATCCAGGTCATAATCCCGGACGTCGATGCCGCCTACCCGGACGCTTCCTCCTGTTACGTCATACAATCTTGGGATCAGCTGTACCAGCGTAGACTTGGCGCTTCCGGTGCCGCCCAGGATCCCTACGGTCTCGCCGGATTTGATTTCCAGATTGATATGATCCAGATTCAGGTTCCCCTCGTCGTTCCGGTAGCTGAAGGATACGTTGTCAAAGGTAATGGAGCCATCGGGAACCTCTGTGACGGCCTGCTCCTTATTGGTCAGGCTGCTCTTTTCATTTAAGACCTCGCAGATACGCTCTGCGGAGGATTTAGCCATGGTCAGCATAACGGCTACCATGGCGATGAACATCAGGCTCATCATGATATTCATCGTATAAGTAAAGAGACTCATCAGCTGGCCAGTGGTCATATTGCCCGCCACGATGGTTCTGGCGCCCAGCCAGGACACCGCGATGATACAGGCGTAAACCGTAAACTGCATGGTGGGCATCATGCTGACCATCAGCTTCTGGGCCCGAACCGCGCAGCGGTATACGGCCTCGGAGGCCTTGCCGAACTTCTGCTTCTCATGCTCCTCACGCACGTACGCCTTGACTACCCGAATACCGGTCAGATTTTCCTGGATATCCGCGTTCAGGGCGTCGTATTTGTCGAACATTTCACGGAAATATTTTCCTACGCGGCCCATCAGGAAGGCAATGACGATTCCTAAGAATACCAGCGCCACCAGATATACACAGGACAGTCTGGCGTTGATGATAAAGGTCATCGTCATGGCCGTAACCAGCATGACCGGCGCGCGCATCAGCATACGCATCATCATCTGGAACGCGTTCTGTACATTCGTTACATCGGTGGTCAGACGCGTAACCAGTCCCGCGGTAGAGAAATGGTCGATATTGGAGAAGGAAAATTCCTGGATATGATTGTACATTCCCTCTCTTACATTTTTCGCAAATCCGGTAGACGCGATGGCCGCCTGCTTCGCCGCCATGGATCCACAGAACAGGGACGCAAAGGATACCAGAAGCATCACCAGTCCCATCGTGATTACATATTTCATGTTGCCTGTCTCAAGTCCGTTGTCGATGATAGCCGCCATCAGAAGCGGAATGATCATCTCAAAGATAACCTCGAAGACAATAAAAATCGGCGCTGAGATGGCCGTCTTTTTGTACTCGCCTATATAGGCCTTTAATGTCTTCAGCATGTGTGTCCTCCTTGTGTGATTCTTTCTCTATGCTGCTCTAACTGTTCTTCTGTTCCATCATTTTCCGTCATAGTCGCCAAAATCCGATCCAGAAGCTCCAGAAGCTTTGCCTGTTCCTCGTCCGTCATACAGGCGTAGATTCGTTCGTCCAGATTTCTGGCTCCCTCTCCCATATCCTCCATGACCTGATTGCCTTTTTCCGTCACTTCAATGATCCGGTATCTGCCGTCAGCCGGATTGCGCCGCCTGGTGATATAGCCTTTTTCCTCCAGCCGGTTCAGGATACCGGTCACCGTCGGGTTTTTCAACTGGAACCAGTACTCGATCTCCCGCTGATGGATTTCCTTGTCCGGATTGCATTTCAGGTAGCAGAGTATTTCCATCTGCACGCCGGTCAGGTTGTATTTCAGAAGATTTTTATCCCACAGCTTGCGGAACTTGTTGTTGATAATCCGAATCCGCTTGCTGATTGGGCTGGGCCCCCTCCTCATTGGTTGATCCTCCTTCTGCGAATTTTTTCATAATAAATAGGATACTATATAGTGTCCTATATAGTATCCTATATGTTATTACGATTGTTATGGATTGTCAAGAAAATAAATCTTAAAAATATGTGAACAGTTATAAATTTCTTATGCTTTTTTAGAGTCCAATATTTTTACGAATACCGGTGTCATAAATGTACTTAATAATACAACCATCGCAATCTGAGCGGTTGCAGTTTCCACATATGGCAGATATTCTATATGTTCAGACGCCAGAATTGCCGGGACAGAGACAGACACCAGTCTATTCCACTGCCTTCTGAAATACTCAAAAAACAAACAGGGATAAACGGCAATGATACCAAACTTATAAATGTATAACCGGCTTTGTCTACATCATCGCCTTTTTCATTCATCAGCGCTATATAAACACCGGGGCTCATACTACTCAGACATGCTGCCACTTCAACAGCCGACACTCTCTGAAGCCGGGCTCTTTAATCTGCTAAGAAATGGGTAATAAGTGCATACGAGCGCAGATATCGCCATTGGAATCAGCATCAGGCTTCCCGGAATCGCAGTTATCCTTTTTTTCATCTCTCTTTATCCTTTTAAAAGACTGGCTGTTAAAGTTGCCTTCAACAGCCAGTCTTTTACATATTTTTTTCCTCTATAAACCTGTAATTTTTCCCGCCAAAATCGTTCAAATCCCTTGCAAGATATTGTACCGCTTTCTCTATATCACGCTCGCGTAATGCCTGTATAATCATTGCATGATTTCGTGTATCCAGTTCCAATTCCAACTCATATTGCTCCCAGCAAAATCTCGTATATGCGCGTTTTAATCTGTCCATACACCTTTTCAATTCTTCCATCGCAAAATTATTTCTTCCAAATCCAACCAGCTTCAGATGGAATTCCGTGTTTAAGCTCCAATGCTCCCACATTGTATTTTCTTTTTTTCTGCACTGCTTATCTATATCTTCCAGAATAGAAAAATGAACTTCCGTCAGATCTGAATATTGCTTGCGAAGAATTCCCGCCTCCAGAAGATAGCGGAATTCTATCATTTCACGCACATCATCCATTGTAAGTTTTACCACTTCATATCCATATCTCGGAATATTGCGCAACACATTGTCTTTGCACAGCTCTAAAAGTGCTTCCCTGACTGGCGATTTACTACACTCATACTTTTCAACCAGCGCCTTTTCATTTAAAATATCTCCAGGTTTATATTCCAATGAAAATATATCTTCCAGTATTGCGTTATAGATTGTGTCCTTCAGGCTCTTTTCGTTTTTCATAAACAGCCTCCTTTTCTATCTGATTATAGCAAACGGAAGATTAAAAATCTACTGTTTCAAAAAATCTACGGCCATTTGCACATACATGGCCACGCCGCGCTTTAAAATACTCTCATCTATCTGATAGCATTCATGGTGCTGCGGATATGTACAGCCCTTTTCCGGATTATATGCTCCAATCATATCTTATTTTTCAAATTGAACCTGATTCAACATAATTTTCAGGATCTGGTGATCTGTTTCTTTCATTCCCACTCGGCCCACATATCCGACACTCTGTATCGTTTCTTCTACCGTATCCTGTATAATTCCTTCCCCTTCATGGAACGTACGTCCCTTCATACTCAGGCTATGCGCTAAAATCGCCGCATCTACTGCAGAGGCAATTTTAGCAGCGCAGGATGCTTTTGCTCCATCACATACAATGCCCCCGACATTCGCAACTGTATTTACAATGGTTCTTGATACTGCTTCATAAGAACCCTCCATCATATAGGTAATTGCCGCTCCCGCGCCGCTGGCTGCAATGACTGCGCCGCAAAACGCGGATAAGCTTCCTATATAATGCTTCTGATGAATTGCAACCAGATTACTTACAATCAATGCTCTGTATAATTCTTCTCTTGACTTTCCAAGATACTCTGCGTATACAATGACTGGCAGACTTACTGTCATTCCCTGATTACCGCTTCCAGAATTAATCACCACTGGCAGAGAACAGCCTCCCATTCTGGCATCAGATCCTGCAGCTGCATAGGCACAGGCTCTGGTCCGTACACTTGAATCCGCTTTTTCCATTAAGGTTCTTCCTACTTCAGCACCGTAAGGATTCTTCATTCCCTCATTGGAAACAGCCTGATTCATCTCTATCTGTCTGTCCAAAACATTCTTCAGTTTATCTGTCGCTACTGTATTTGCAAACTCCAAAATATCACGAATCGTCAGCTTTGCATAATCTTCCTTGCTGTTCTCAGCTGCCATATCTATCTGATAGATTACTTTTTCATCTTTTACAATCTCTGTAATTAACGTATGCCGGTTGACTATTTTTACTTTTGCCGAATGATTTTTTGCATATACCTCAGCTACAATGTATAAGTTCTCCACATCCTTCTGAAGCCTGCATTCAATGAAATCTGTTTTTAACAGCTTCCTTGTCTTTTTTATGTCTTCCTCTGTGATATCCTCTAAAACCTCTAACTCTCTGTCTGCATTTCCGCCTACTGCCCCAAGTACACAGGCTGCGTCTACTCCACGCATTCCGCCTGAATTCGGTACCGTTACTGCTTTCACATTTTTTATTACATTACCGCTGCAATACACAATCATTTTTTCCGGGAACTGTCCCAGTACTTTGCAGGCCTTTGCCGCTGCATAAGCAAGCGCAATAGGTTCTGTACATCCCAATGCAGGCACCAGTTCTCTCTGCAGTATACGTATGTAGCTCTCCTCCAGTTCTTTCTTTAACATATTCTTCCCTCCTCTGATATTATTAGTAGTATTATTAATGGCATATTATCATTCAGTCTACAGTTTGTCAATCAGCAATTTGACATAAAAAACGCCCCCGAGCATTCACTGCCCAGCTAAAAAAACATCGGCTGCTTTCTTGCTGCCTCTCTTCTTTCGGAACTGAAATTCCTATGATCTGGTAAATTCCATGCGTGACTTCAGGGGGGGCGTTGACAATGACGATGGAACCTATATCAATATGTGTGAACTTATGTTATACTGTCCTTATCTTACTTTAGAAAATCGGGGGGATTTTACTATGGAATTTTTAGAATTACTGCACCTCATTCTGGAAAATATCGTGGACGGAGCGATTCTGCTCTTTGAATTTATCGGCGTGGGCATTATCATTTTCTCAGGCCTGCGGGGCTTCTGGAGTTACCTGCACCGCTCTCCGGACACAAAGCTGACCCTGGCCCGGGGGCTGGCCATGGGTCTGGAATTTAAGCTGGGAAGCGAGATCCTGCGAACCGTAGTGGTCCGGGACTGGAAAGAAATCGGAACGGTGGCAGGAATTATTGCGCTCAGGGCTGCGCTGACGTTCTTGATTCACTGGGAGATTAAGGAAGAGGAGAAATAAATCACGATTTAATATTATTAGAAAGACAGAAACGCTCCACGAATGAAGTGACAGCCTCTGTTCTTGTTTCATTTCTATAACTAACATTCCATGATATCTTCGATACTCTGCTTCATATCCGCGTTAATCCCCACTGCCCGCAGGTGATTCTGTCGGGCAGCCGTTTGCGCTCTATATTACATTCTATTTTACTTTCTGTTTTTCTTCTTATTTCACATTCTTTCTCTGTACTCGCCGGTAAATCAGACCGCAGATAAGGCTTCCCAGGATCACCAGCACCAGAATCATAACTGCGCAGTGCAGAAAATACGCATCCGGCAGGATATTGATAACCGGGTCGGTGGCAGGGTCGAAGAGCCAGTAGTCATTGTTGAAAGCGAGCTCATGAAACGCGGCAAAAGTCCAGTCCCAGTTCAGGGCGACGGTTGCTCCGATAACGGCTGGCAGGGCCACAGTCAGGATAGCCGTCAGCTTCAGATATCCATAGCTTTGCTTACGGCGCTGCCGAAGAATCCCGGCGGCACCTGTCAGTGTACCGAAGATAGCCATGCATTTAAAAAGATTGAAGATGTTCTTTACTTCTTCAAAATGAATGCGCCCGCCCTCCGACATGGGAAACGTGGGAAATTCCAGCGGAGCATTTCCGAAGCTCAGGCTGTAGTCGATGACTGCGTCATAATTCGCTTTAATCTCCGAAATCGTATAGCCGGTAGTTTCCGGAATATGGAGTGCGTGGATATCCAGATAATACAGTGGCTTGCAGGCCAGGGTCAGGACGACAGCCAGGGAAATAAGCGTCAAAGTCAGGATAAGGGAGAGCAGGATGCTCCATGCTTTTATCTTCATAGTAATTCTCCTTTACAGACGTCTTTTTCAGTATAAAGGAATTTCTTCCACATTTCCAGTGGTTTGTGGGTTCTAAAGCCCCGACCCGTCCGTCCTTCTATTCCGCAGACTCGCTATCTCCCGGTTCTTCCTCAACAGTCGCCTCAAAATCACGTAAGCTGCACGTAAAAGCCGTCGCCAGATAACTGTCACAGGTATAGATATGATCACTTTCCGAAGTCATCACATACACATTTCCATCCGAAGCCGTACTGCCGATAGAGACAGTAAGTTCCGTACCGTCATCGCGGATGATCCGGATCGTGACAGCCGGATCAGCAAGACTGTAAGCACTTAAGTCCTCCGGCGCTTCGCCCAGATCCCGGACAGCAGACAGCGGATTCAACCGATTCCACAGGGTCGCCAGAGCATCCTGATTCAGATCCATCTCCGGGTTATCCGGGCTGATCCAGGTTTCGCCATCATAGCTTAGATACAGGGTGCCATAGGAATTCGTGATCTCGGCTTCACTGATTTCCGCAGGCGCTACGCTTAAAACCTCGATTTCTTCCGTGGTTTCGTCTTCCTCATGATTCCAGTCTGCCCGGCTAACCAGAACATAGACAAGAGTCAGGACAGCCAGGGCGGCTATCGCCGCCAGCAGCTTTACCTGTCTTTTCTTTTTCGTCATCTACCGTTTCCTCCTTCCAAACCAGATAACGCCCCCTGTAATGAGCAGAAACAGCGGGAGCAGAATAATCGTCAGAATCCCCCAGAAAATAGCGCTGCCCGCACTTACCGTCAGGTATTCGGTACTCATACTTTTGGGCTCGATAGAAACGGTGTTTTCATGGTCTACCAACTGACTCATCACATTCAGAAACATTGTGCTGTTGCCGCCGGATACCATATTGTCTACCTGTTCATCCAGCAGAGTCTCAGAAGAGAACACGATGAGTTTTGCTTCTGTGTCTTCGTCAATGGTTTTGGTGACGACAGCACCCAGGTCAAAGGGCCCCGCAATATCGCCCTCCTCCTGATCGAGATTTTCGGATTCCAGGTTGGTCTTGGAATAGGACAGGGCGGAGGTGGTCAGCAGACTTTCATAGGTCAGATCGTCACTGATATCCGGGCTTTCTGTCATGCCCTGGGCAAAGGCCAGCAGAACATTGCGGGAGCTGACGTCCGATGTATACGTGGAACTCTGAATCGTCGGCAGCAGATAATAGGGATAATTGGGCAGGTGATGCTGACTGTCGCCCTCCAGTACCAGACCCTCTGCCAGAGCGATTCCATAGTCACTCAGCAGGCTGTCCAGATTCGGCGTTTCCTTGTCCGTGTAGCCAGTCAGCATCACAAGCTGTCCGCCCTGCTCCAGATAGGTTTCCAGTTTATTTTTCTCATCCGCTGAAATATCGGAAATCGCACCGTAGATAATAACAGCTTTCGCGTCCTCCGGCACAGCCTCCTCCGTCAGCAGGCTCAAGGATTTTAATTCAATATTTTCCTTTTCAATGGAAGAAGTGACTGTGGTACTCAGCTCTGCCTCGTCGTGACCGGTCAGCGTGTAGACGACCGGCATATCCTCGGCGGTTACATAGGCAATGGCGCTGGTGATCTGACCCTCGCCGTCGAAGCTGCTTAAGGAGCTGCTGTAAGTGGAATAATCCATACTATACTGATAGATATCATAGTAATCCACAGCCTTTGAACGGTTCTGTCCCACCACCAGCACGCTGTTTTCGGACAGATTTTCACTGGTATACCGGGAGGCGAAATTCGGGTAAAGCACCGGATCCTTCGTCTCTACCTTGATGTGGGAGGATAATCCTGCGTAGCGATCCAGCAATTCCTGTAAGGTGGCGTCCTCGCTGCCCTGCTGGGCAATCAGGTAGAGGGTAATATCCTCGTCCAGGCCTTTTACAATCTCCGCCGTCTGGTCGCCGGTGGTGAAAAGCTTCTGGTCACTGGCGTCGTATTTCAGGTACTGGGACGGCAGCTTTCCTGCTATCAGATTCACCAGCACCGCAGCCACGCAGCCGAAGACCACCATGCTGGCCCGATAGGTGCCGTGCTTTTTCTGCATGAGCTGCACTGTCAGGAACAGGGACAGAATGATGACCGTCACATAGTACAGGACGCCAGTCAGATCGAACATCCCCTGCACGAAATTAATGAACGGCTGGTAGATGCAAAGGGCGTTCAAAACCGACGCCAGGACGCCGCTGGCTCCGATGACATTGGCGATGCCGGAGGCCATGTTCAGGAAGAACAGGACGCCGAAGGTCAGCACCGCCGCGATAACCTGGCTTTCGGTGAGGGCCGACAGGAACAGCCCGATTCCCAGACACGCCGCGCCGAACAGGGTATAGCCCAGAATCGCAGTATAGGCCATAGGCAATGAGACGCTTCCGAATTGCAGCAGAATCAGCGGATACAGGCACAAAATCGCCATGGGAATCAGGAAAATCGTCACCATGGCCAGGTATTTGCCCAACACAATTTTCCAAAGGGAAACCGGCGCTGTCATCAAGAGCTGGTCGGTCTTCTGGCGTTTTTCCTCAGCCATACTCCGCATGGTCAGAACCGGCACAATAATCAGCAATACAAAATAAACAGAGGAGAGAACAGCTCCGAAGGCCGGGTAGCCGCCCACCAGACAGTTGGCCACATAGTACAGGCTGGTGACAGCCAACAGCACGGCCATGAAGATGTAGCCGGTCATGGAGGTCAGATACGCCCGCAGTTCCTTTTTGTAAATCGCACACATGTTACTGTTCCTCCTTTTCGTCAGATTTTTGTTCTTCCACAGAAACCGCTTTCTCTTCTGTGTCTTCTGTTTTCTGTTTCTTTTTCCCAAGTGAAAAGCTCTCTGATTTTTCCTGTCTTGCTGCCGTATCAGAATTTCCATTATTTTCCTCATCAGTCAGCTCCAGGAACACATCCTCCAACGCCGCGGGCGTGGTCCTCACTTCCAGCCCCTCTACTTGCTTCAAAAGCTCCATAGCCTGCTCGCAGGCCCCTTTGCTTCCCCGCACCTGCAGTTCCATTGCGTCTGAATGCTTCATGTAGCTGCCCAGATTTTCCGGCGTGTCGCTGGCCACCAGCTTTCCATGGGAAATGATCAGGACATGGTCACAGACGCTGGTGATCTCCGACAGAATATGGGAACTCAATATAACCGTATGCTTTTGTCCAAGCCCGCGGATCAGTTCCCGAATCTCGATGATCTGCTTGGGATCCAGGCCGACCATGGGCTCATCCAGAATCAGAACCTCCGGATCCCCAAGCAAAGCCTGGGCCAGTCCCACTCTCTGCTTATAGCCTTTGGACAGATGGCGGATCAGGCGGTGCTCCATGTCTTTGATGCGGGTTTCGCCCATGACGCGCTCCACCTCGCTGCTCCGGTCATTTTTCGGCACCTGTTTCAGCTCTGCAGCAAAGCGCAGATATTCCAGCACAGTCATATCCGGATAAAGCGGCGGAATCTCCGGCAGGTAGCCGATACATTTCCGGGCTTCCATGGGCTCTTCAGCTACGTCGTGGCCGTTGATCAGGATTTGGCCCTCAGTAGGAGCCAGATAGCCGGTCATCATGTTCATAGTGGTGGATTTTCCGGCGCCGTTGGGGCCTAAGAATCCGTAGATCTGACCTTTTTGTACGTGAAAATTCAAGTGATCCACTGCAGTATTTTTGCTGTAGCGTTTCACCAGGTCTTTGACTTCGATCAAGTTTCTTTCCTCCTTCACTCTCATCGACTGCCTGTTGGCTCCTTTCTGTAATAAGAAAGAATCCTGCGAAGCAGGATTCTCCGCCTGCGGCGGGTCGCATAAGCGACATGATTCCATTCCGCCGCAGTGCGATCCCCCGGAGGGGCTTTTTGCTCTATAGGAATCATGACTTTCACATTTTAATGTAACACGGTATTTCCTATAGAGCGAAAAAAGAGGAACATCCCTGCAGACGTATCTGTCTAAGGATATTCCTCTTTTGTGTTTTTTCTGAATGGATTCTGTGATTTTTGAGTGAAAGTTTTGTGAACAGGGACGTTCAGTCAGGCGCGCCATTCGCAAAAGCGCTCCTCCGGAGCTCTCCGCTGCTACGCAGCTCATTTTTGCTCATGACATGGCGCTCAACACAAGCTTCCATACAGGCAGATTCTTATGCAAGCATAGTATCTGCCTGCACAGAAGCTTGCCTGAACTGGTTATATCACGTCGCTCATGTCATATCTACCCGCCGGTTTTCCCGCCAGGAACTTAGCTGCCTGAATCGCTCCCTTACCAAATACAGCGCGGGAGTAAGCCCGGTGCTCAAAGGTGATGACTTCGTCGGTGCCTGCGAAAATCACGTCGTGGTCGCCTACGATGGTGCCGCCGCGGACAGCGGAGATGCCGATTTCACGGCTGTCGCGCTTTTTGCGTTCCTGGCTTCTGTCGTATACATAGTGATAAGCTCCGTCAGAAGCCTCGTTGATAGAGTCAGCCAGGGCCAGGGCGGTACCGCTGGGAGCATCCAGCTTCTGATTGTGGTGCTTTTCTACGATCTCGATATCAAATCCGGCTGCCGCCAGAGTCGGAGTCGCTTCCTTTAAGAGCTTCATGAGCAGGTTAATCCCCAGAGACATATTGGCAGACTTCAGAACCGCGGTTTCTTTAGCCGCCTCTTCTACCTTGACAAGCTGCTCCTCGGAGAGACCTGTGGTACACAGAACAACCGGCGTCTTGGTCCGTACGCAGTAATCCAGCAGGCCATCTGCCGCCTTTGCATTGGAAAAGTCGATGACTACGTCAGCCTGTACATCACACTCATCAATCGTTGTGAATACCGGATAGTTATTGGCGATACCAGTGTAACCATCTACGCCTGCTACCACTTCTGCTTCCGGATCCTCCTTCAGAAGTCCCGTCAGCATCTGTCCCATACGGCCGTTACAGCCGTGAAGTATTATCTTTGTCATTTGTTATTTTACCTCGATTCCAAAATCAATCATTGCCTGCTTCAGCTGCGCCTGGTGCTCCGGCTCCATCTCGGTCAGCGGCATGCGAAGGGGGCCGACCTCAAAGCCCATCTGATTCAGGGCTGCTTTTACCGGAATCGGATTCACTTCACAGAACAGCTTGTCGATGACCGGAATGGCCTTCATCTGGATGGCAAGACTGCCTGCGGTGTCGCCCTCCAGGTACTTCATGACCATGTCGTGGGTTTGTCTCGGCGCCACATTGGAAAGTACAGAGATAACGCCGTATCCGCCCAGAGACAGGATCGGAACTACCTGATCGTCATTTCCGGAGTAGAGCTCGATGCATCCGTCTGCCAGCTGCATCAGCTTCGCTACCTGAGAGATATTGCCGCTGGCTTCCTTGATGCCGACGATGTTCCTGACATTCTTAGCCAGCGCTACGGCTGTCTCGGGCTGGATATTGCAGCCAGTACGGGACGGCACATTGTACATGATGATGGGCAGGCTTACGGACTCTGCCACTGCGGTATAGTGGGCGATGAGCCCCTTCTGGGTCGCCTTATTATAGTAAGGAGTCACCACCAGCAGTGCGTCCGCGCCGTATTTTTCTGCCTCCCGGGACAGATAAATGGCAGTCTCCGTACAATTGGAACCGGTTCCGGCGATAACCGGCACGCGTTTCTTCACATGCTCTACGGTGAAGCGAATCGCCTCCAGATGCTCCTCGTGGCTCAGTGTGGATGACTCACCGGTGGTTCCGCAGATGACGATGGCGTCTGTGCCATTTTCAATCTGGTAATCCAGAAGCTCAGAAAGCTTCGGATAGTTAATCTCTCCATTGTCCAGAAACGGTGTTACAATTGCAACTGCTGCTCCCTTAAAAATAGCCATTTTCATTTCCTCCTGCTAAATGAATCTAAGGTTTAAAAAATGAGGCGTACCCGTGAAGGCCGCCCCAAAAGAATCTGCTTTATGATACTGCTCTCTGGATAGCGCCCCATCAGAAACTGATGACAGTCATATCGTTCTTCACGGTATGCCCAAGAAACCACTCACAGGAAACAATCTCTTTCGGCGTCGGCCCCTTTCCCTCTTCTTCGTCTATGCCTGCCATATCCGAAAAGGTACTAATGGAAAACGCAACCTCTATCTTTCTTCCTATTTAATTTGTTACCAATTATGTTCAGATTAGCACAGTGTGTACCGCTTGTCAACGCTTTCCGGACATCTCATGTTTTTTGTCCGCCTGGCAGATACACCTGTCTTTATTTATTTCAAGGTGTCGATGCGAAATACCTCGTCCACGTACGGATACAGCTCATCATACATCCGGATGCCGGTCAACATCAGCTCCGTATCGCCGTCTCCGGCTTCGAGCAATGTCTTCAGCTCTTCCACCGTCAGGATACCCTTATCGATCAGTCCCAGTACCTCATCCAGAATCAGGACGTCGCAGCCGTCCGTGGTCAGTACCTTTCTGGCGAAGTTCAGGCCATTGCGGATATTCATCGCTTCTTCCTTCTGTTCCTCCGGCGATAGCGCCTCATAGTTCACATCGGATTTTTCAAAGCAGAAGGCTTTAATCTCAGGCTCCAGACGCTTGATAAAATCAATGCGCTCGCCAATCTTTCCCTTCAGGAACTGTATGATAATGACGGATTTCCCTGCGCTGGCTCCGAAGATTCCCTGTCCGAGCGCCGCTGAGGTTTTCCCTCTTCCGTTACCGCAAAAGACAGTTACATGTGCTTTTCCCATTTTCCATACTCCCTTGTTGTTCGCTGTGTCCACAGACGCTTCTCAGAATCCGCCTGTGAACCTTTGTTTCTGAATGCCTCGATAATTAAGCCCATCATACAACAAAACAGGAGGAATTGCAAGTTCAGTATTCATACTCCAGCTTGCTCACCGACACCTCATAAGCAATCCGCCGCTCGGACTCGGTCTCGCTGAGCTTTTTCACGTACTCCCGGCTCTGGATCCTGCCCCAGATCTGGGCATGGCCTCCCACCTCGAAGCCTGAGGCGAAGCGGGCATTCCGGCCCCAGCAGATGCAGGGGATGTAGTCCGATTTCCCATAAGGGCGGTTTACCGCGATAAGCAGATCCGCGATCTCCCGGCCCAGAGGCGTCTTCCGATACACCGGTGGCTTACAGATGTAGCCGTCCAGGAAGATCTGGTTCGTCTTGGCATTTTCCATTTCCCCGTCCAGGAATTCCACCTCTCTGGCGAAAACCGACAGCACCAGCCGGTTCTTCTTCTCTTCGTGCCGGTTGTAGGAGCGGAACTGTCCGCCGATGCGGATGTATTCTCCCACGTAATCCCCGGATACGTCAATCAGCCGCTCGGATATCATCACCGGAATCTGATCCGCTGAATCGGACAGGCGGCGGACCAGAATATCCACCATATAGAAGCCCTCACCAAATACCTCATGGCTGAACGTAAATCCCGATACAATTTCTCCGCTTACCGACACCTGGTTGTTCTCAATTACCTTATCTGACATAGTTTGTGTTCTCCCTTCTTCTCCCCTTGGAAATGGCATTTTCGCGCATACTTCCGCCGGATTCCTGTATTATTCATAAATATATATGTCCAGGATTTTCCAATTAGAACCGTTTCTGTAAATTTTTTCTAGGTTGCATTTGAAAAAGTACGCTGAGTAAGCAGATTTCCCTTGTAATTGGCCGAAAATGTGATAAACTGTAAAGGTTGACGAAGTATCTATTTACATTGAGGAATTGTTTTATGAAAAGAGAAGATATCAGAAATATTGCAATTATTGCCCATGTAGACCACGGTAAGACTACACTGGTAGACGAGCTCTTAAAGCAGAGCGGCGTATTCCGCGCCAACCAGGAGGTGGCGGAGCGCGTCATGGACTCCGGCGATATCGAGCGTGAGCGAGGTATTACCATCCTGTCCAAGAATACCGCCGTTACCTATAAGGGCGTGAAAATTAACATCATCGATACCCCGGGCCATGCGGATTTCGGCGGCGAGGTAGAGCGGGTTCTGAAGATGGTAAATGGTGTCGTCCTGGTGGTCGACGCTTTCGAAGGCTCCATGCCCCAGACCAAATTCGTGCTTCGGAAAGCCCTGGACCTGGACCTTCCGGTTATCGTCTGCGTCAATAAGATTGACCGTCCTGAGGCCCGCCCCACTGAGGTGGTAGACGAGGTTCTGGAGCTGTTCATGGATCTGGACGCTTCCGACGAGCAGCTGGATTGTCCGTTCATCTTCGCTTCCGCCAAGGCCGGCTACGCCATGCGGAACCTGGACGACGAGCCCAAGGATATGACGCCGCTCTTCGAGACTATTCTGGACTACATCCCGGCTCCCGAGGGAGATCCGGATGCCGGAACCCAGGTACTGATCAGCACCATTGACTACAACGAGTACGTGGGCCGTATCGGTATCGGCAAGGTGGACAACGGTACCATCCGTATCAACCAGGATATGGTCATGGTAAACCACCACGATCCGGACAAATTTAAGAAGGTCAAGATCAGCAAGCTCTATGAGTTTGACGGTCTGAATAAGGTAGATGTATCTGAAGCAACTGTGGGTTCCATCGTAGCTATCTCCGGCATTGCGGACATCCATATCGGCGATACCCTGTGCTCCCCGGAGAACCCGGTGGCTATTCCGTTCCAGAAGATTTCTGAGCCGACCATTTCCATGGATTTCCTGGTAAATGACAGCCCCCTGGCCGGTAAAGAGGGTAAATATATCACCTCCCGCCATCTGCGCGACCGTCTGTTCCGAGAGCTGAACACCGACGTCAGCCTGCGCGTAGAGGAAACCGAATCCACTGAGCGCTTTAAAGTCTCCGGACGAGGCGAGCTGCATCTGTCCGTCCTCATCGAGAATATGCGCCGCGAGGGCTACGAGTTCGCAGTCAGCAAGGCTGAGGTTCTGTATCACACCGACGAGAAGGGCAAGAAGCTGGAGCCCATGGAGCGCGCTTACATCGACGTGGACGACGAGTACGCGGGAAATGTCATCCAGAAACTGGGCGAGCGTAAAGGCGAGCTCATCAATATGCACAGCAACGGCACCGGATCCACCCGTCTGGAGTTCCTGATTCCGGCCAGAGGTCTCATCGGATACAGAGGAGAGTTCATGACCGACACCAAGGGAACCGGCGTGCTGAACACCATTTTTGAGAACTATGGCCCCTACAAGGGAGATATCCAGTACCGGAAGCAGGGCTCTCTGATTGCGTTCGAGGCAGGCGAAGCTATCACCTACGGTCTGTTCAACGCCCAGGAGCGCGGTACCCTGTTCATCGGACCGGGCGAGAAGGTTTACGCAGGCATGGTCATCGGCCAGAACGGTAAGGCCGAGGATATCGAACTGAACGTCTGCAAGACCAAGAAGCTGACCAACACCCGTTCCTCCAGCGCCGACGAAGCCCTGAAGCTGACCCCGCCCCGGGTACTGAGCCTGGAGCAGTGCCTGGAGTTCATCGATACGGACGAGCTTCTGGAGATTACACCGAAATCTCTTCGAATCCGTAAGAAGATTCTCGATCCGACCCTGAGAAAGAGAGCCGGATTTAAGAAAGCTTAAGAGCTTAAGACTGAAATAAAAAAGCTATGAACCATTGCCACTACGGCAGCGGTTCATAGCTTTTTTCGATTTGGATTACAGAAATTCCACGCGGCCGTCCTCGATGTGGTACACGGCTCCCACTACCTGCATTCCTTTTTCTTCCATTTTCACAATATCTAGGCTATGCTCGATAAGATCCATGCTGCGCTGCACATTCAGACAGCAGGCTTTGAAATCATCCTTCTCGTCTCCGATGGCCAGCTTAATCTCGTCGGTAATAAATTTGATATAGCCATCCGGGTCGTGATGGATCGCCGCGTCCACCGCACCGCAGCAAGTGTGGCCCAGCACTACGATCAGCGGGCTGCCCAGATGGCTGGCTGCATATTCGATGCTACCCAGCTGATGATCGTCAATGACATTTCCGGCCACGCGAATAACGAACAGGTCTCCGATGCCTGCGGAGAAAATGCTTTCGGGAATCACACGCGAATCGGAACAGGTGACAATGATCGCATAGGGATGCTGGCCGTGCTCCTTCGTATACAGGCGCAGCGCCCTGGAGATATTGCCCTTTCCGGTCTCGGAGTCCAGGTATTTTTTATTGCCGTCCTTTAACTTTTTCACGGCCTTATCTGCCGTCATAATAAATGGTTGCATTGTTTCGCCCCTTTCCTTTCCTCTGTTTGCGCATGTTCGCAGCGCAGCGCATCCAGGTATCCCCGTAGGGAGACGTTTTCTTTTTATTATAAAATGCTGGTCTGGAGGCTGTCAAATAAAGCATTTCCGATAATTATTAAGTTTTTATGAACCCTATTGGCAAAACGATATTATATATCGTATAGTATAGTCATCCGATAATACTATATGACGTATAATATTATAAAATTATATTGCATAAAATAAGGAGTGGATTGCATGGTTTCTAATACGGGAGCCGCTCTTCTGGATGCCATTGTGTTGGCGGTCGTATCGCACGAGACTCAGGGAACCTACGGGTATAAGATCACCCAGGATGTCCGACAGGCTATCGACATTTCCGAATCAACACTGTACCCGGTGCTTCGACGGCTTCAGAAGGATGGCTGTCTGGAGACCTACGACATGGAGTTCGGCGGGAGAAACCGCCGCTACTACCGGATTACGGAGGCCGGGATGGCACAGTTGAATCTGTACAGGAACGAGTGGACACTTTATTCCACCCGGATTTCCAATTTGTTTGTGGGGAGTGAGGAGACATGACAAGAACGGAATTTATGAAGCAGCTTCAGGTTCTGCTCTCAGATATTTCTGAAAATGAGCGGGAAGAAGCCCTTCAGTACTATCATGATTATTTTGACGATGCTGGTCCGGAGGAGGAAGCGCGAATTCTCCGGGAGCTTGGCAGTCCGGAGCAGGTAGCCCGGAAAATCAAGGCCGGTCTGTCCGACGACGCTTCGGAGTTTTCCGAGCAGGGATACCGGGATACACGTTTTGCTGAAAATGGGACTGCGCCTGCGGCTTCCCCTTCGACTGCTTCCGAAAGCACTGAAAAAACTGCTCCGAAAAAGGAACGGAATCTGTGGAAGATACTCGCCATCGTGCTTTTATGCATAATACTTGGCCCCTTTGTGATTCCGGTTGGCTTTGGCCTTTTGGCAGTTCTGTTCTGCCTCCTTCTGGCAGTGGTTCTGACCGTAGCAGCCGTTCTGGTTTCCGGAATCGTCATTTTTATCGCCGGAATCTTTGTGATCGGCGTAGGGCTGGTTCAGCTCTTTGCAGTACCGGCTCTTGGAATTGCCACCGTAGGCGCAGGCTGCCTGCTGACAGCGCTTGGGATTCTGCTGTCGCTGGCGCTGTTATGGATTGCGTTGAAGGTCGTACCCGTATTGGTGCAGGGACTTGTCAATCTGATTAAATTTCCATTTCGAAAGGCAGGTGTCATTCGATGAAACGTTTTACAAAAATTTGTTTGATTTTAGCTGCTGTTCTGACGGCACTGGGAATGATAGGAGTCGGCGTTGGCTTCCTTTTAGGGGCAAAACCGGAGCAGCTTGCCGGAAATCTTTCTTATACGGCTCCCTCATTATCCAGGAGCCATGGACAAAATAAAGACAGCAATAGCGGAGATTCTTCCGAGTATACGTATGATTCCGCTATCCGCAGGCTGGAACTGGACGTCCATTATGCATCCGTTACGATTGGCACATCGGAGGATGACCATATCTCTGTAAAAGCCCGGAATGCCGGGAAGTATTTTAAGGAATCGGTGGAGGACGGCGATATGCTGGTTCTGGAGGATGAACGTCCCAAAGGGAAGGCCACCCTGGAACTGGAGATTCTGCTTCCGGACCGCGTGTTGGAGGAAATGGAGCTGGATCTGGGCGCTGCGGAACTTACGGCCGACCGGCTTCAGGCGCGGCAGTTTTCCCTGGATATCGGCGCTGGAGCAGGCACTATCCAGTCTCTGCTGACTTCGGAGGATGCGTCTCTCGATATCGATGTGGGGGAACTGACCATTGGATATTTTGACGGTTCGGATCTGGAGCTGGATTGCGGCACCGGGCAGCTCAGTATCACGGTGGCCGGGGAGGAACAGGATTATAATTATGACCTGGAATGTGGCATCGGCTCCATTGATATCGGTGGTTCCAGCTATTCCGGCCTCTCTTCTTCCCACTCTGTGGACAACGGGGCGGCACGGATTATCAGCGCAGACTGCGGTATGGGGGCAATTTCTCTCAGGTTTGCCGGGGAGCAGCCTGCCAGCCATGATATTGAAACCGGGCATTCCGGTTCTGAATTATAACTGTTGCGTTTGTTTTTTTGATGAACAGATGTCTGAATGGAGGATTTTATTATGGGAACTAAGAAATTGTTGCGTTCGATACATGACAGAATGGTTTGCGGTGTGTGCGGAGGGATTGGTGAGTATTTCAATATTGATCCGACACTCATTCGGTTGTTGTGGGTGCTGCTGTCGCTTGGTAGCTGCGGAACCGGGTTGTTGGTTTATATTATTGCGGCGGTAATTATTCCGGAAGAAGCGATCTAGGTAGTGCTAAGGTCCGGCTCCGATTGGAGCCGGACCTTTCTGTCAACGAATGGTTACGCGAGCTTCACGGCGGGGTACCGTGCGGGCGTAGATCATGTTTGGGTATCCCAGAAGCATGCAGGCTTTGATGCGTTCGTTTTCGATGCCAAGCCAGGTTTTCAGAGCTTCGTTTTCGTCGCTGATGCGCTGGAGGTAGCCGTTGTAGAGGGCTCCCAGGCCCTGGGCGATGGCCATGTGTTCGATGTTCTGGGCGGCGAGGCCGGCATCCAGATCCCAGTCGGAGGTGATGTAGAGAACGGCTGGGGCGTTGCGGAACAGGAAGTCGTCAGTGGGATCGGCTTTCCGGTGGCGGTTGAAGCTGACGAAGGGGATATATTCTTTTGGAAGCTCTGTGGCCGGAACGTCTGTCAGGGCGTCGATGTGATTCCAGACCAGTTCTTTTAAGGTGCTAAGCTCCTGCTGCACCAGGATGAAATGGCTGCTCTGGTTATTTTTGGCTGTGGCGGTGTAGCGGCCTGCCTGGAACAGAGCGTCGATTTTTTCCGGCTCG
The DNA here is from genome assembly GCF_025567165.1 of Laedolimicola ammoniilytica. NCBI lineage: Bacteria > Bacillati > Bacillota > Clostridia > Lachnospirales > Lachnospiraceae > Laedolimicola > Laedolimicola ammoniilytica. Next base: position 3,246 of record NZ_JAOQKC010000016.1, on the reverse strand, counting down.
ATTTTCCGGTCCTGGTAGTCCCGGATGCTGCGGCGGTATTTGATAGCGTGGAGCAGGGTGTCTGGATTCATGGTAAAGCTTTCTTTTTTGTACTCTTCTACTTCGGCCATGTTGTATTCCGGTACGGATACGGCGGCCCTGGGACAGACGGCTACGCAATGACCGCAGAGAAAGCAGTCGCGCTTGGGCTCTGCTTTTCCGTCTTTCAGAATGATGTTATGGGCTACGCAGTCCTTTACGCATTTTCCGCAGCCGATGCAGAGATCTTTTTCGATGGTTACCATATTATTTTCCTCCTTTTGTCCTCTGTATCTGTGACAGCAGGGCTTCGCAGCCCGCTTTCACGTCGTCGTAGGTCGCATCAAAGTCCCCGGTATACCAGGGATCCGCAATATCCCGCGGATGGTCCGTATAATCCAGAAGCAGAGACACCTTTCCCTCCGGATCTTTTCCCAGAATCCGCATCATGTTTCGGCGGTTCCAGTTGTCCATGCCGATGATGTAATCGTATTTGTCATAATCCGACCGCTGCATCTGCACCGCCCGATGATCCCCGCAGGGAATCCCCACCTCTTTTAACTTCGCTCTGGTTCCGCGGTGTACCGGGTTTCCGATCTCCTCCATGCTGGTGGCGGCGGAATTGATGTAGAAATGGTCTGCAAGGCCATGGCGGTTGACCAGATCCTGCATGACGTATTGAGCCATGGTGCTGCGGCAGATGTTACCGTGGCAAACAAATAATACTTTAATCATCTTTTTATATCTCCATTTAAATCTTGTATTTCTTCTCAAACGCTTGATATTTCAGGGTTTTCCGACTTTTGAGTTGTCCTTTCTTTTCAAGGTATCTTCTCAAATCTTCTCGTATTTTCTTATGTTTTTCCCTGCAATCTTGGTAAATCCGTTGGTAAAGCAAGCGTCCTTACCAACGGGCTTTTTTAACTATTCGCTATCCGATACACTTCTTCCTTTGCATCATCAAAATTCACATGGGTGTAAGTGTTCAAGGTTACACTGATGTCTGCGTGACCCATGATATACTGCAAGGTTTTCGGATTCATCCCGGATTTTGCCATATTAGAGCAAAAGGTGTGCCTACATACATGAGGGGTAACTTTCGGCATCTGGATACGGTAAATCCTGTTGTATTTCTGAATGATATGCTCCAGATACTTTTCCCAGTGAAGGGCAACCATCGGCATATCGTTTTTATCCAGAAACAAAAATCCTGCATATCCTTCCACCATCGGTTCAACTTTTGGTGTCTTGCGGTTGGCAATGATTCTGCGAAAACACGCTGCGACAGCTTCCGTCATCGGCACATAGCGGATGCCTTTGTCAGTTTTTGGCTCTTCAATTACATACTGCATCTGTGCAGTACGCTGTAACTGATGGTCTACCTTAATACGCATTTCTCCAAACTCGATTTCTGAAACCGTCAATCCACAGAACTCTGAGATACGAAGCCCTGTGTGAAAAAGAATATAGATTGCATCATAGTATCTGCTGAAATGTTTATCTTCCTGAATAAACTTCAACAAATCTCTCTGCTGCTTTCGGGTGATCGCTTCTCTGGTAACAGAATCATTGACAATGACGGAGGCAAGCTCAAATTCAAATGGATTTTTACGAAGCAAATCATCATCTACCGCCATCTGAAATGCCGGTCTGAGAACTCCCCGGATCGAATGAATGGAACTGTATCCTCGTCCATCAATTTGTTGGAGCTTAATCAACCATGCCTTTGCGTCTGACAAACGCACCTTATCAATTCGCAGATTCCCAAAACTCTCTTTTTTCAGCATATTGATGACCGTTTTATATCCGGCAACCGTATTGTGACGAACTCCTGTTTTCAATGAAACATACTTTTCTACCAGTTCCAAAACAGTATAGTTGCCACCGTTGGTTACGATACGGTCAAACAAATCCGCTTCAATCTGTTTTTCTTTCTCACGCAGGGAAGGCTCCCGCTTCTTCCCTTTTGGCATTGGGTCATTCTTGTCCAAACGCCAACTATATACATTTTTCTCTTTTCCGTCCTCATCAATATAGCGGAACCGATACCTCCCATCTTTACGCTGGTACTCGCCCTCTCGCAAAATCCGATTACGGTTATCTCGTCTTTTCTCACTCATCGTGAACTCTCCTTTCAAAAAAGAGAGCCAGACTTGCGCTCTTATCATAGCACAAATCCAGCTCTCCGCATAGTTATATCATGTGAAATCGGTAAATCTGTCAGCTCTGTTTACACAGCAGTAGCCTGATCCAGATACCTCTCAAATTTCTCACGCTTAATGAGGGCACGATTGCCGTTAATCACATAAAAATCCTCATTGGGATGTGTGTCAATAAGCGTTCTCAATTTTCCTTCGCCGAT